>NZ_JBNDHS010000002.1:0-247665 GCF_056755095.1 Rhizobium sp. SVR5-9E
CCCCCCCCCCCCCCCCCCCCCCCCCCCCCCCCCCCTTTTCAAAGAAAAACCCCACACCCCAGATGCAGCGTAGTCTCGTGGGCTCGGAGATGTGTATAAGAGACATGGTTCGGGGCGAGGCGCCTCCGCCAGTTCCTTCACCTTTCCTTCTAGCTCCGACACCTTTCCTTTGAGCGAGTTCAGTTCAGCGCGCAGCGCCTGGATTTCCGCGTCCTGTTGAGCAAGCTGTTGATTTGCCCGATCGATCCTTCCTGCATTCGGATCAACCTCTGTGTTTCGAAGGAGGTCTCCAACCAACGCGAAAACGGCCGCCGCAAGAATGATGCTCATTCCGATGACGACAGCTGCAATCGGATTTAGTGGCCTCACGGCGCTGCAGCTCCGTCAATCCGAACCACCACCACCGAGACATTGTCCGGAGCGCCGTGATCGAGGGCGGCGGCTACCAGTCGCTGGCAGGCGGCGTCGGGGTTCGGCGCGTTCAAGTGAGCGACGATCTCTGCCTCGGCAACACAGTCGGTCAATCCGTCCGAGCAAAGGAGCAGGGAGTCCCCCGGCTCCAGCGCCACCTCGACGGAGTCCACATCCAGCCAATCGGCGGCGCCGATCGCCCGGGTAACAACATGCGCCTGCGGGTGCTGCCAGACAGCGGCGGGCGTCAGGCGCCCGTCATCGACAAGTTCCTGCACGACCGAGTGATCGCGCGTTAGTTGCAGCAGTTCTCCTCCACGCAAACGATAGGCCCGGCTATCTCCCACCCATGCGATCGTCGTTGCTCCACCGTCAATGAGTGCGGCCACCGCTGTCGCGCCCATCTGCGCGACATTGGCCGACGCTGCCCAACGGCGGATGGCGGAATTGGCCGACTGCAGCGCGGCGACGAGATGAGCGCCGGAAATGGGAGCGTGCGGAAGAAGGGCGAGCTGCTCGATCACCAGGTCTGCCGCGACATCGCCGTGGCCGTAGCCGCCCATCCCGTCAGCGACCGCCCAAAGTGCGCCTGAAGGATCGGTGAGAATTGCGTCTTCGTTGTTTGTTCGCACATGCCCGGTATGGCTTAGTCCCGCTCCTTGCGGCCTACCCGGCCCGTCAGGCACGCGCGTCGAAGGATTGTCCCGAGAGTCCGGGGTCATGATCAGACGAACCCCATTAAATCGATCCGCCGTGAGAGCCCCGCTACCGGATCGGTTGCACCCATAGTCATCCTATAGTATTTTTCATAGAAGGCGAAAACCTTTTTGCCAAAGGAGCCTAAGATGAAGCGCCCGCTGACTAGAAAGCTGACGGTGTTTCTCGCTCTATTCTTGGTGACACAAAGTGACTTGGGTGCACAGGAACTGAACGATTCCGCGCTTAAGGAACGCTTCCAGCGACAGATCGACTTGTTCAAGGCGGCACGGCTCGGAGCCACGCGCGGCCTGGTTCTGACCAACTCCAACGCCGCACCTAAGGCCGAGGCCGTCCCGGTGACGATTGCCACGCCCGAAAGCGGCGCAACCAAAACCGCTCCGGCTCCCCCTCCTCCTGCTGCCATTGCGTCCCAGGGGATCCAAGCTGCTCCAGCGACCACCCCAGCGGCTCCCAATGCAGCTCAGCCCTCAACTCCGGAACCGGCGGCGACATCGCCGGCAACGGCCGTATCCGCAGCAGCGGCGACGACCAATCCGCAAACATACTGGAAGCTACCGCCTGACGACCAGATCAACGTCCGGGTGAATTTTGCCTTCGATTCAGCGGCCATCGCGTCGGAACAAAAGCCGGCGTTGCGGCAGCTTTGCGACGTCGTAAAGGAAATGGACATCAAGCTTGTGCGTATCATCGGTCACACAGATTCTGTCGGCGGCGCAAGCTACAACCAGCACCTGTCGATTCTGCGTGCGAAGGAAGTTGCACGCTTCTTCACGGATGATTGCCACATCGCTCGTGAACGGCTCGAAGCGGTCGGCGTCGGCGAGCAGTTTCTTCTCAACCAGGAAAACCCCAAGGCCGACGAGAACAGGCGCGTGGAATTCCAGGCAGTGAGCTAACGGCACCCAGACGTCACCAACAAGTGACTCGCTGCTTATTCGAACGCGTAGGTGAAGCCTTCCGCCGAAGCCCCGACGGTCGCCTTGGTGAGGCGTTTGCCTTCAAGGGACCAGTTCAGAACGCCCTTGCTCAGCGTTGGCAGCAGCGTATTGGTCAGGATCGCGTCGATCATGCGACCACCCGATTCAACCTCGGTGCACCGAGCCTTGATCAATTCCAGAACCCCGTCCCCGATGACCAGCTCGGCGTCATGGCTGGCGCTCAGCCGGCGCGCGATCTTCGCGAAATGATGTTGTGTGATCGCCTCGATCATCGAATCCGAGAGCGGATAGTAGGGAACGACAATCACCCGTCCGAGGAAGGCTGGCGGGAACACCTTCAGCAATGGCGGCCGCAGCGCGCTTTCGAGTTCCTCAAGCGGCGGCCGCGTCCTGCCGCCGTCAGTCAGCTTCATGATGACATCCGAACCGACATTCGAGGTCAGCAGGATGAGGCTGTTCCTGAAGTCGATCCGCCGGCCCTCGCTGTCGTCCATCATTCCCTTGTCGAAGACCTGGAAGAAGATTTCGTGCACATCCGGATGCGCCTTCTCGACTTCATCGAGCAAGATGACGGAATAGGGCCGACGCCGCACCGCTTCGGTCAGTACCCCTCCCTTGCCGTAGCCGACATACCCGGGAGGCGCACCTTTGAGGGTCGACACCGTATGCGCTTCCTGGAATTCCGACATGTTGATGGAGATCAGGTTCTGCTCGCCGCCATAGAGGGTTTCGGCGAGAGCCAGCGCCGTTTCTGTCTTGCCGACGCCCGAAGGGCCGCACAGCAGGAAAACGCCCACCGGCTTTTCAGGAGAGGCAAGACCCGCACGGCTGGTTTGCACGCGCCGCGCAATGGATTCCATTGCAAGTTCCTGGCCGACGACACGCTCTCCCAGAACCTTGGCAAGTTGCAATGCCTTTTCGGTCTGGCTGGTCAGCATCCGGCCCACGGGAATGCCTGTCCAATCCTGTACGACAGACGCCACAGCATTCCTGTCGACGGAAAGCAGTATAAGCGGCGTCTCGCCCTGAAGCCCGGCAAGCTCCGCCGTCAGAGCCTTGAGCCGTTCAAGGTCGGCGCTTTGATCCGTTCCATCGCCGCCCTCCGGCTCGGGGCGGTCCACGTCGGCGGCCGCCGACAATTCCGCGCCTGCCCCCCCTTCGGCCAGCGCGGCATCAAGCGCAACTCCCCTTCCCCGCAGCCTCGCCCGCAGATCGAGGATTTCGGAGACCATGGACTGCTCCTTTTCCCAGCGAGCCTTTGCAGCGAGCAACGCGGACTCCGTCTCGGCGAGAGCGGCTTCGACCTTGGACTGGCGCTCCGCGACTTCGATGCCGATCGCAGCTTCGCGCCCGATGATGCCCTGCTCGATCTCAAGAGACTGCTTGCGCCGCAGAAGATCTTCGACCTCAGCCGGTGTCGCGTGCTGCGATACCGCCACGCGCGCGCAGGCCGTATCCAGCAGGCTGACGGCCTTGTCCGGCAGTTGCCGCGCGGGAATATAGCGATGGGACAGGCCGACGGCCGTCTCGATCGCTTCGTCCAGAATCTGCACCTGGTGGTGTTTCTCCAACACGCCTGCCACGCCACGCAGCATCAGGATGGCAGCTTCTTCATCAGGCTCTTCAATCTTGACGACCTGGAAACGGCGGGTCAGCGCCGGATCTTTCTCGATATGCTGCTTGTACTCCGCCCATGTCGTCGCAGCGATCGTGCGAAGCTCGCCACGCGCCAATGCCGGTTTAAGAAGGTTTGCAGCGTCTCCCGTTCCCGCTGCCCCGCCGGCCCCGATCAGAGTATGCGCTTCGTCGATGAAAAGGATGATCGGAGTTTCCGATGCCTGAACTTCGTCGATGACTGTCTTCAGCCGCTTCTCGAACTCGCCTTTGACGCTTGCCCCCGCCTGCATCAGGCCGATGTCAAGCAGGTGCAGCGCCACGCCTTTCAGCGGCGGCGGGACGTCTCCTTCTGCAAGGCGGAGTGCAAAACCCTCGACCACCGCGGTCTTGCCTACTCCGGCTTCGCCGGTCAGGATCGGGTTGTTCTGGCGCCGGCGCATGAGGATATCGACGATCTGCCGAATCTCGGGGTCCCGGCCGAGAACCGGGTCGATTTTGCCGTCGCGGGCACGCCGGGTAAGGTCAGTCGCGTATTTCGCCAATGCGGAGTCGCCCCCCCCCGGGCGTTTTTTCCGGGATGGTTCGGGGGCCTCGGCCTTACCGGCATTTTCAAGTGATCCTGCCAGCACGTCGTCCAGCCGGGGGATAACGGAATCCGCCTCGATCCGATCGAATTCGGCGCTGATCTTCAGCAGAAGACCGTCAAGTACCGCCACCTTTCTGCAGGCCAAGAGAACATAGGCTCCGCGAACCTCTTCGGATCCGAACTGGAGGCTTGCGAGGCTCCAGGCCTCCTGGATGGCATGAAAGATGTGATCGGAAAACTCCTCGATCGAAGTTGCGCCATAGGGCAGCTTGTCGATTGCCCTCGCCATATCGGCGGCAAGCCGGCCGAGATCCACGCCGGCATCGGCGAGGATAAGCTGAAAATCCGCGCGGTCGACGAGGGCGAGCTGTTCGATCCAGTGAACGAGTTCGACATAGGGGTTGCCGCGAAGCTTGGCCGCGTCCGCCGCCGCCTTGAAGGCACGCACGCAAACAGGATTGAGTTTGCCGATCAGTTCCTTGCGCTTGAAGCTCTGAGAAGACATGTTCTGCATGTCGATCGGGCTCCTGCCCATGTGATCTTGAATAGGACGTTGCTAGTCTTCGATCGCTAGTCACAGCGTGCCACATTAGAGTATTCTTGACAAATATTCGGGCCACGTGTTCTTGATGAATATTATGTCGCGTGGTTTCCACTGGGTGCGCTGGGAGGCTCCAGATGATCGATCCACTGCCTGGCGACATCTTCCGCAAGGGGCAGGTGCTTAACAACACCTACGAGATCGAGGGCGTCCTCGGCCGCGGTGGAACAGGTGAAGTCTATCGTGCAAGCAACCGCATTACCGGCCGGGTGGTGGCGCTCAAGGCGCTGAAGCGTGAGCTGTCGGCAAATGCCGGCTATCTGGAGCTCATGAAGCGCGAGGAGGAGATGCGCAACATCTCCCACGACGCGGTCGTGCGCTACACCGACTGCAGCCAGACCGGGGACGGCCACGTCTATCTGGTGATGGACTACGTCGCCGGCACGCCGCTCAGCGAATGGCTCGAGCAGGGCGGGGCTTCCCCGCGCGATCTGCTGGTGGTGGCGCACAGAGTGGCCGAAGGCCTTGTCGCCACACACGAGCGCAAGATCGTCCATCGCGACCTTTCCCCCGACAACATCATCCTGCGCGACGGCAGGCCGGAAGAAGCCGTCATCATCGATTTCGGCATCGCCAAGGACAGCAGCACAGGCGCGCGCACGATCGTCGGCAAGGAATTCGCGGGCAAGTACGAATATGCCGCGCCGGAGCAGCTGCACGGGCAGGCAGAGCCGCGCTCTGACCTTTATGCCCTGGGCGCCTCGCTGCTCGCGACCTTTCGAGGAAGGATTCCGGACGTCGGAACAAGTCCTGGCGAGGTTGTGCGCCACAAGGAGCGCCGGCTTGACACGTCGGGCGTTCCAGAGCCGCTGAAGACGCTGATCGACGACCTCACTCGGCCCGACCCTGCCCAACGCCCGCCGAGTGCCGCCGCCGTCGTCAAGGAAATCGGGCGATTGCTGCAGCCCGGTCTCGCCAAAGCGAGGCAGAATGGTCGCGACACGAAGCCCGGGTGGCGGCCATGGCTTGCAATCCTGCCCCTCGCGGTCCTGGCAGTGCTTGCCGGGCTTTGGTTTCTCGGGGCTTTTGAGGGCTTGTCTCCGGCAAGCCTGCCGATTGCTACGCCTTACAAACTCACTGCCGGCGTGGACGGGCAAGGCCGGCCGACACTTGCCGGTTTCGCTCCCGACGCCGACCAGCAGGAGACAATCCTGGCGAACTTCGCCCGGACCGTCGGGCTTGCCCCACCCAATGACGCCCTCACCCTCGCCGAGGGCGCTCCATCGGAAAAGTGGGCGCAGGACATCGATGCCTTCTTCGCGGCCGCCATCCCGCTCGACGAGTGGAAGCTTGAAGTCGCCGATCGAACGGTCCGCCTCACCGGTCTCGCGCCTGATACTGTAGGACGCGAAGCGGCCGTCACCCGATTTAATGCGGCGGCAAAGGCCGCCGGTTACCAGCCGATCATCCTTATCGCGGCGGGTCCGAGAGACCTGTCGCCGGACCAGCTGAAACCCCTTGTCATTCCGCTGCAGACCTGCGGTCCACTCCTCGTTCAACTTCCGGAAAGCGGCACCTTTCCTCTTGGATCGACGATTTCCGTCCGGGGAAACGTCGCCGCCAGCAGCGACATCGAAGCCCTCCAGCAGACGCTCGCGCCCCATGTCGGAGATCGCGAGCTGCGCTTCGATGCCACGGTGCTCAACAGCCAACTGTGCGTTGTTCAGGAGCTGCTGCCGGATGCGCCGCAAGGTCAGATGACGATCGTTCTCGGCTACGGCGACAGATCCGAACCGAATATGTCCGGCATCTATTCGGTCGGCGACAACCCGGTGATCGACGTGCTTGTGCCCGCAACGCTTGACAAAGGGTACTTGTGGGTGGCCATCGCCGACGTCACCGGCAATCTCTTCAATGTTCTTCCGAACATCAAGAGACCCGATCACGCACTGGCCCAGATCGGAACCGTGGCGAATGGCATGCGCACCATCCGGGTTGCCTATCCGACGGCAGAGGGCGCGGCGGACCCCGCAAAACTCTCCTTCGCGGTCGACGCCACCTTCGGTAGAAGTCTGATCATTGTCATGCAGACCGATCAGCCGCTTTTCCCACAGCTTCGACCGACAACCGAGTCCACCAAGTCTTTTGCGGAGGATTTACGTGCGGTCATAGCCGCGGGGCGTGTCTCGATCCTCTCGATAACCACCCGGCTGCTCGACACCCGCAATTAATTAGAAGCCGAAGATACGTGACATTAGTATAGAGCAAGAACTTGTGGTAAAAAGCAAAATGACAGGGGAATACTAGTCGGTTAACGGGGGGAACTGTTGTTCGACTCTGCTCTCTGGTTAAGCCCGCTGAACGGTGAGAACCCGTCAGGTGAAAGCTTGCGGAATGACGGACGATTCCACGAGCTGGAACGCCTCGTGCAACCGCAGGTCGAAATCAGCCGTGACGAGCGCAACAACCCCGTCTCACGGACCGAGGTCCCTGTCGATTGGTCAACCATCCTTCGAAAATCAGAAGAGTTGCGCCCGCACGGACGGGATCTGAGGCTCCTCGTGATCGTGACGCGCGCCCTTGCAAATGAACAGGGTTTTGCCGGCCTCGCCGAGGGGCTGAACCTGATCACCGGGACCTTCGACATGCATTGGGAAACGATGCATCCGGAACTTCGTGAGGGCTTGCCTCCCCGGGATGCCGCACTACGCCGGATCAACGCTCTCCTCCAGCTGCAAAACGACAAGGATGGGCTGCTCGGCGATCTTCGCAAGATGACTTTCTTTGCGCCGCGGGGTGTCGGTCCTGTCACAGGGCGCGATCTGGAGCGCGGGGCGATCGACACCCGAACCGTTCTCAACGAGGCTGCACCCGGACTGAGCGAGACTGAAAAGGCGTCGCTGGCAAGCGAGCACGAGCAGGTATTGACTCGCGTGGGGATCGGCTGCGCGGCATTTGCGGAACAAAGCTCGGACGAGGCGGCCGCGCTTATCGAGAGCGCAAACGCCGCGGCCACTGCGATGGCGGCGCTCGAGACATCACTCAATCGGCAAATCGGCGGGGATTTGCGAGTCACGCTGCCGGATTTGAGCCGGTTCCTGCAGCGAGCGATCTCTACGCTCGAGCGCGCGAAGCCCAGCCCCGGGCAGGAGGCTGCAAGCG
Source organism: Rhizobium sp. SVR5-9E (assembly GCF_056755095.1). NCBI lineage: Bacteria > Pseudomonadati > Pseudomonadota > Alphaproteobacteria > Hyphomicrobiales > Rhizobiaceae > Rhizobium > Rhizobium sp. SVR5-9E. The sequence continues at coordinate 7,976 of NZ_JBNDHS010000002.1, forward strand.
AGGAAGCCCTCGATCACGAGAGCACGCCTGCAAAAGCGACCTCCGACGCAGCTCCGGCTTACATCGGCACACCGGCAGTCTTTCCGTCGCGGCTCACCTCACGCGAAGACGTCACAAAGTGCATCGACCTCATCATCGCCTTCTATGACCGCACGGAACCGTCGAGCCCCATCCCCCATCTGGCGCGCAGGATCAAACGCATGGTGCCGATGGATTTTCTGGAACTCATGGAGGACCTGGCGCCCTCCGGTTTGAAGGAATTCCGGCTTCTGGCCGGCGTGCCGGAAAGCAAGAAACCTGTCCCTGGGACGAAAGGTGACCACCAATGAGCGAAACTAAGGCCAAGGTAATTGAACGAAACCGGGCGCCTCGCGTCCAGATCGCTTACGAAGTCGAAACTTACGGCAGCCCGACCACCATCGAATTGCCGTTCGTGATGGGCGTGATGGCCGATCTCGCCGGCGCCTCCCAGACACCAGAGGCCAGCAAGTCCGTCCGGGACCGTGCTTTTGTCGAAACCGACGCAAACAGGTTCGGCCGTTTCATGGAAGCGCTCAGCCCCCGTGTCAAAGCTCGCGTGAAGAACACCCTCCCGCAACCTGAGGGTGAAGAACGCGACGAAGAGCTTGCAATAGACCTGACCTTTACCAGCATGGCTGATTTCGCGCCGGATCGTGTGGCCGAACAAGTCCCGCAGCTTGCAGAACTCTTGAGAATGCGCCGCCAGCTCGAAGAATTGCTCGGCTTCATGGATGGCCGCGTCGACGCCGAAAAACGCATCGCGCAACTTTTGAACAATGAGCCCCTGTTAGGAAAGATCGCCGACCAGGCGCTCGAAGATAGCAGCAAGTCGGAGGTCTGAGTCATGGCCGAACAGGAAAAAGCCGCTGCGGTTGGTGTCGCGGAAGCCGAGGGAGTCGACCTTCAGGAATTCAGCGACCTTCTGGAGAAGGACTTCAAGGTCAAGAAAGATGACAGCGACAAGCTTCAAACCTTGGTCAGGAATCTGGCGCTGGCCGCGCGCGGCCGCTCAGAATCGACCGTCATCTCTTCGAACGCGATCAAATCAATCAAGTCCTTGATTGGCGGCCTCGACAAGCTGCTGACCGAGCAGACCAACGAAATTCTCCATGCCCCTGAAGTGCTTCAGATGGAAGGCACATGGCGCGGACTGTGGTACCTCATCAACAATACCGAGACGGATCAAAAGCTGAAGATCCGCGTCATGAACATCTCGAAGGAACAGCTGGCTGACACCCTTGAGGATTACGAGGGCCAGATGTGGGATCAAAGTCCCATATTCAAGAAAGTCTACACCGACGAATACTCGATGCTCGGCGGTAACCCCTTCGGTTGCCTGGTCGGCGCCTACGAATTCTCAAATCACCCGAAGGATGTCGGTCTGCTCCGCAACATGTCCGGCATCTGCGCCTCGGCGCACACGCCGTTCATAGCAGCCGCGGCCCCTCGCCTGTTCCGCATGGAAAGCTGGCAGGAGCTGCCGAACCCGCAAGATCTGCAACAGATCGTGTCATCGCCAGCCTATGCCTCATGGCAGTCGCTGCGCGAGAGCGAGGACGCCCGGTACATAGGGCTGACGATGCCGCGCGTGCTGGCGAGGCTGCCTTATGGAGCAGAAACCGTCCCCGTGAAGGGCTTCTCCTTCGAGGAAGAGGTCCAGGGCGATCATCACAAGTATGTCTGGATGAACGCAGCCTTCCCGATGGGGGTCAACATCAACCGCAGCCACAAGCTGTTCGGCTGGGGCACGCAGATCCGGGGTGTCGAGAACGGCGGGGCAGTGATCAATCTCCCGGTCCACAACTTCCCGACGGATGACGGCACGGTGGCGATGAAATGCCCGACCGAGGTCGCCATTGACGACCGGCGCGAGGCCGAACTCGCCAAGCTCGGGCTGATGCCGATCCTCCACCGCAAGAACACCGATATCGCCGCCTTCATCGGCGCCCATTCGCTGCAGGACGACGAGGCGCGCGCCGGCCGTCTGGTCGACCCGGATGCTCAGGCGAACGAGAGATTGAGCGCAAACCTGCCCTATCTTTTCCCGGTTTCCCGTTTCGCCCATTACCTCAAGGCAATCGCCCGGGATAAGATCGGCTCATTCAAGGAACGTGCCGACATGCAAATCTGGCTGACGGAGTGGATCAACCGCTACGTTCTCGCCAACCCTGCCTTTGCCGACGACAAAGCCCGCGCAAAACGTCCCCTTGCGGCTGCCGAGGTCCAGGTCGACAGCGTGGAGGGCCGTCCCGGCTGGTATAATGCCCGGTTCTACCTGCGGCCCCACTACCAGCTGGAAGGCATCAATGCTTCGCTCCGGCTGGTTTCGGAGCTGCCGTCCATGAAGCAGTGAGCAACAGATACTTGATGGGAGGTTAGTCATGAAAATCGACGGTTTTCTCAAAGTACCTGACATCCCGGGGCCGAGCGTTCGCGATGGCCACGAAGAAGAAATCGAGGTGTACGGAGTGGAGTTTGACATGGTGGCTCCCTTCGACCCCAATTCATTATCGCGGAGAGGTCGCGTCAGTTTGGGCATGGTCAATTTCATCAAGCACTACGACATGTCCTCGCCCTATCTGAAAAAAGCTCTCTTCGACAACACGCCTCTGGACGAGGTCGTGTTCTCGGCGCGCAGAACCATCGAAGGCGAAACGAGCGACTACCTGGTCATCACGCTGAAGGAAGCTTCGGTGACCAACTACACCATGAAGCCAAGCGAGGAAGAGCCAGACGTGCTCGAAGAGCGTATCGGCTTCGCTTACAAGAACATCAATTTCAAGTACGACGACAAGCACGAGGCCGAAATGGATGTCTATGTCGGCAAGTGACAGCTGGCAGAAAGGGTTTGGAAGGGAGGCGAGACCGCCCGGAGGGCACCTGCGGGCGACTCGCGAAGCTATCCAGCCGTCCTTGTGGGATCGCCTCGTGAACGACTTGCCGGGGCTCAGTTCCGAAATCAGTCAACTTCGGCAGGCGATCCAGAACGATATAGACGTCGAACGTCTGAACGGGCTGGTGGCCGGCGGCCTTCGCCAGATAGAAGCCGCTACGGACATCAGCACCGAGCAGAAGAAGAACATTCACCGTCTGCTCTCTCTGGAGCGACGTCAGGCAGAACTCGAAAGCCGCGGCGTCGTCGTCTCGACCGATGTGCTGCGCGAGGCGGTGCGGCGCGACATCGAAGCGCTCTTTAACGCACAGCGCTTCGAATCCACGCCACTCTTGACGGATTTCGAGGCAGATCAGGCCGGAGACGATCCTCCATCGCTTGAGGATTTCCCAGAGGTTCGCCGCAGCGTGATCAATTACGGGGTGCCCCCCTTCTCCGGCCGTTCCTCCCGTGACTTCGACCGCGATGAACTGGCGAAGGAAATCCGAAGCGTGCTCGCCGCGTTCGAACCCCGGCTGAAGGAAAGCGCGACGAAAGTGACTGTCAGCCTCGGCGACAGGGCGACTGGTCTCAGGATCGACATCGACGCACTGCTGCTGACCTCGCCGGCACCGGAGCGGCTGCTCCTGCGCACGATACTCAACCTCGACAACGGTTCGGCGCGGACTGAGCTGAAGGAAACCTGACCATGGACCGGGTCTTCCTGGAGTACTACGAGGAGGAACTCACCCACATCCGCGCGCTCGCCGCCGAGTTTGCGGATATGCATCCCTCGATCGCGCGCAACCTCTCCCTGGATACGGTCCCGTGTCCCGACCCGTTTGTCGAGCGCCTGCTCGACGGTGTGGCGTATCTCGCCGCGCGCACCCGCCAGAAGGTGGATGCAGAGAGCTCGCGTTTCGCACGAAGCGTGCTTGAGAATTTCTACCCGGATCTCGTTTCGCCGGCGCCCGCGACCGCCATGGCTCTGCTGAAGCCGGGCCAGCAGGTTCAGACGATGCTTGCAGGGCACCTTGTGAAGCGCGGGACCCGGCTTGTTTCGAGCGTCCGACCTGGAATATCCACTCGCTGCATCTATACGACGGCACAGGACGTGATGCTCTGGCCGCTCGCGATCACCTCGGTCGCGTACATTCAGGATCGAAGCGCGCTTGCAGCAGCGGGAATAACTCCGGTTGAAGGGCTAAGCGGTTCCGCGGCATTGAGCATCACCTTCAATCGAACTGGCAAAGGCAAGCTCGGCGACTTGTCGCTCGACCACCTGGATCTGCATTTTGGTGACAAGAGCAAGGCGCCGCTGCTCTTCGATACGCTCTTTGGCGGTTGTGCCGCTGTCGGCGCCCGCCCGGAAGGGCGCGATAATTTCCTGAGCGTACTTCCGGAGCCGGAAATGGTCGGGATCTCCGACGACGAAGCGCTTATGCCGCGTACGCGCGAAACCTTCGAAGGCTACAGGCTGTTACGCGAATACTTCATCGCGCCGGAGAGATTTCACTATGTGCGCGTGAGGAGCCTGCAGCCGGTGGTTCGGCGCTGTGGAGCTGGGCTGGAACTTGTCTTTCTGTTGCGACGCCCCGTCCCCGAGCTTTCGAATATCGCAGTGAAAGATTTCCAACTTTTCGCAACGCCAATCATCAACCTGTTCGAGCGCGGCTGCAACGTCATCGAACTCGATGCCCGGCGGACCCGCCAGGTGCTCCACGCCGATCGCACACGTCCCCGGGATTTCGAGATCTATCGCCCAATCCGCGTCGAAGATGCCGATGCCGAGCGCCCGGACGCCGAGATACCGACGCTCTTCAGCTTGGGCCAGAACCGTGGAAACGGCTGGGCCTATTTCGCCGAACGCCGCCCACGGCGGCCGAGCGAGGACGAACTTCGTCAGGGACAAACTCGCACGTCCTATGCCGGTGACGATGTCTTCATCACGCTTTCTCGCCCCGTCCAGTCGAAAGCGGCCCGGCCACTAAAGCGGATTGAGGTGACGGCGCTCTGCACCAATCGCGACCTGCCGATATTGGACGACACGCCATCCCTCACGCTCGAAAGTGGCGATCCGGTCGAGGCCGTCCAACTCCTCGGGGCCGTGCGGCCACCGTGGCCCTCTATACCAGCGACGCTTCCGGCTGGAGCCGTGGAAGGCTCGAGAGCCGATGAACTTGCCTGGCGGCTCGTCGCTCAACTCTCGCTGAATTTCCTCAGCCTGGCAGAGGAAGGCCGCGGGGTGGATCCACTTCACGCCCTGCTCGAGCTTTACGCGCAGCGGGGAGATCCAAGCCTGAGCCGGCATGTGCGCTCGATCGCCCGCGTCGAGGCTCGACCTCTGATCGAGCGCCTGGCGATCGCCGGACCAATGTGCTTCGCGCGTGGCACCGAGGTTACGCTTCATATCGACCAAACTGTGCTTGCCGGGCACAGCACGCTGTTGCCGTCAGCGCTGCTGGCAAGGCTTTTTGCCCGCTATGCCGCTATCAACGCATTCGTGCGCACCCGCGCGCGGATCATACAAAAGCAGGAGGATGTGCTATGGCCGATAACGCCGGGCAATCGCTTCCTGATCTGAAGAAGGAGACCTCTCCGTCCCTTGAGGAGTTCGACTTCTTCGAGCTCCTGCGGCGCCTCGAAGACGACGGAAAACTGTTCGGGCAAGCGGGCCGCCCGGACCGGGAGCCCGCCCGGCTCGGACAGCATGTGCGACTGGGTTTTGCCGTGCAGGATGTCGCGAAGATCGAGCCGGCCACCGAAACGACGCCAATCCGCGTCACGGTGGCAAATATCGGATTGCTCGGGCCAGAAGGTCCAATGCCCCTCTATCTGACGCGCTGGGTGCTGGATCGCCTGTCGCAGCGCTGGTTCGCCAGGGCGGACATGCGGGAGGTCAGCGACACGACCTTCGTCGATTTCGTCAATATTCTTCAGCATCGCATGATCGCGCTCTTTTACCGGGCATGGGCCGACGCTCACCCGGCGGTGCAGGTCAGGCGCCACGACGGCGGCCGTATTCGCGCGATGTCGGCGGCCCTGGCTGGCCTCGGCTTGTGTGGAAGAGGGCATGGTGAGCGCGGAGCGATCGATACCACGAAACTCTCTCACGCGCCGGCGCTCGCCCATCAGGTAGACGGGCCTGAGAGGCTCACACTGTTTCTTGCAGACCTCCTGAAGGTCCCGGTTCGGCTTCGCGAATTTGTCGGCACCTGGATGCCGATCCCGAAAACGCTCCAGTCCCGGCTTGGCGGCGCGCATGTGCAACTCGGACGAAGCGCCACGATCGGTCCGAGGACGTTCCAGCGACAGCAAAGGATAGAGCTCTCCATCGGACCTTTAACGCTTGCCGACTACATGACTTTCCTGCCCGGCAGCGAACGGCGCGAAACCTTGCAAACCGCGATCCGCGATCTGGTGGGAGACGGGCTCGACGTGGACGTTAGGCTCGTACTCAAGCGGGACGAAGTTCCTGCGGCCAAAATGGGAGCAGCGCGGATCGGGCACATCGCATGGCTCGCTCGACCGAAAGATCGCGATGACGCAGATGATTTCTGCATGCGCACCGTCATTGGCTGGCGCCCCGAAATGCCGGAGGCTGCGGCATGAGCCTGATCCTTACCCTCGAGCAGTCGCCCCGACCGCAAGCCGTTCGCCAGATGCGGCTCGTCGAGGGAGAGCTCGTCATCGGTCGCAGCGCCGACGCCGACTGGCGGATCGACGATCCCGACATGTACATCTCACGCGCTCATTGCACGATCGGCTGCGTTCGCGGCCAGTATGTGGTGACCGACACCTCCAGCGGCGGGCTCTTCATCGACGGGTCGCGCACGCCGCTCGGGCTCGGGAATTCCTCCCCGCTGCATGACGGAGCGCGACTGCAGCTTGGCAATTATGTCGTCCGCGTCGACTTCCAGGCCACACCGACGGAGCGGGTGTCTGAACAGCCGGCTCCGCCGCCGGCTAGCCTCGAGCAGGACAATTTCTTCTTCGAACGCAGGGAGCCGACGGCGCCCACCCCGCGGCCGGCCGGATTGCCCGACCCTTTCGAACAACCAGCTGCAGGGGCATTCGCCGCAGCAGACAGGAGCGAGACAGCAAAAGGGACGCCGATGTTCGATGATCCCTTCAGCCTTGATCCTCTGCCAGCATCGGGCGGCCAGGACAAAGGAGCCTGGGATTTTTCTCTACCCAGCACGCCGCCCGAGCAACCCATTCCAGAACCTCAACCCGTTCCAGAACCCCCGGCTGCACCGCGTCCTGCACCGACACCACAGGCGAGACCGACGCAGGAACACACGGCACAAACTGAAGCCTCCCTGCACGAAGCCTTCCTCCGCGGACTGGGGCTCAGCGCCGGCGAGATTACGACATCCGATCCGGTGGCGCAGATGGAGAGTTTCGGCCGGGAATACCGCATGATGCTGGAAGGGCTGATGCACCTCCTGCGCAAACGCGCCGAAGAAAAGGGTGAAGCGAGGATCGCCCAAACCGTGATTGGAGCATCCGAGGTCAACCCTCTCAAATTCCTGCCCACGGTGGACGATGTGATCGCGACCTTCCTGGCTCAGCGCCACGCCGGTTTTCTTCCCCCGCAGGCCGCCATCGGCAATTCCATCCGCGATCTCGCACACCACCATGTGAGAACCTGGCGCGGCGTCCAGGCGGCGCTTGCGAGGATGATTGACCGCTTCGACCCCGCGACGCTGGAAAGCGAACTGAAGTCGCACTCGGCGTTGGATGCCCTGCTCGCCGGTGGGCGGCGGGCGAAACTCTGGGAACTCTATGAGAACCGCTATCGCGAAATCGCCAAGAGTGCGTCGACGCGCTTCCTCGGCGAGATCGGGAGCGACTTTCGGGATGGCTATGAAGAGAGGGAGAACAACTGATGCTTCACCGACGCGGCTTTCTCATGGTGATCGGCGCGACAGGCATGCTTTCCGCCTGCATGGGCGGCCCACCGAAATCTTCGACCGTGACGGTCACGGCAACGGGGCAAGCGGGGATGAATGCTGCCGCAGGCGGAGGGGAGCGTCCGGTGACCCTCCTTATTCTCCGGCTGAAGGATGCCGGAAAATTCAACTCTGCTGATATCTTCGCCCTTCAGTCCAATCCGGCCGGTGCGCTTGGAGCGGACCTCGTCGGCTCTGACCAACTGACGGTCGCTCCCGGCGCCAGCGCCTCAAAGACGCTGGCGTTCCCGCCGGAAGCCACTTTCCTAGGCGTTGTCGCGCTGTTCCGTGAACCTGGCAGCCGCACCTGGCGAAGGAGCGTTCCGATCAGGCCGGAATCGACGGTGACAGCGAATGTCGTACTCAGCCGCGGCGGTATGACGCTCGCGCTCGCCTGAATGGAGGGCGTTCAGCATGACGGATACCAACAAGGTGCTTTGGTCCGAGGGACTGTTCCTCCGGACGCAGCATTTCCAGCAACAGGACCGTTATACCGAGGCCCTGATGCGGGGCGCGCTGCAGGCTGGACGCTTACAGACTTTCGGTTTCAGGTCCCTCACGCTCGATGCCGCACAGCTGGAAGCCGGTCGGGTGGCCGTAACATCGGCGCGCGGCATTTTTCCGGATGGTACCCCGTTTGCCATACCCGAAACGATGGACGCTCCCACACCTTTGACAGTCACGCGCGACATGGGTGCAGGCGTGGTGCAGCTCGCCCTACCCTCGGAACCACCCGGCGGCGCCAGCTTCGACCCCGCTCACAGCGAACCGACCGGAGCGCGGTATAGAGGGCGGATCGAGTGGATACGCGATGCGGTTCATGGGGGCGCCGATCCGGAAGAGATCGAGATCGCCCGGCCGCAAGCCCTGCTCCTCTCGCCGGCACAGGCGACCGGTGGCTACACGGCAATGCCGGTGACGAGCGTTACCGGACTGCTGTCCGATGGCAGTGTGGCGATCGCCGAAAACTTCCTGCCGCCGGCGCTTGCAACCGGCGCGGTGCCCTTCTACGGCCAGCTCCTGCAGGAGGTCATCACCGGGCTCGACCGCATAGCCGAGGCGCATGGCAAGATGGTGCTCGGCGGCCCCGGCCGCAGCGTCGAAAACCTGCTGGTGCTCGACCTTGCCAACAGTGCCCGCCCGCGATTGGCCCACATGCTTCCCCAGGAGGTTTTTCATCCGGCCGAGCTCTTTCTAGAGCTCAGCGGATTGGCCGGCCGGATGGCGACTTACGGGTCAGGCTCCCGGCGGCTGAGCGAACTGCCCACCTATGAGCATATGGCGCCCGGGCCGGCCTTCGCCGCACTCGCCGACACATTGCGCTCGCTGATCCTCAGCCTGCGCTATGTCGAGCCGAAGTCGCGGGCGCTGCCGGTTCTGAAGCACGCGACGAACGTCTGGAAGGTCCGCGTCGACAATCCCGAACTGCTGACGGCCAGCCGCATCGTTGTTCGGGTCGGATGCGACATGTCCGACGAGGCCTTGCGCAAAATCTTCGTCAATCAGGTGACAGTCGGTGCTGCGGATGAATTCGAGGCGCTGTGGAAGTCCCGGTTGCCCGGCATCCGCCTCAAGCCCCTTCACTCGCAGCCGCGCGAGATTCCCTACGACGGAGACCGTCTCTGCCTCGAACTCGATCAACGCAGCGAGCACTGGGAGTCGCTTCTGCGTTCGCCGGGCTTCGTGATTGGAGTTTCCGGCGTTTTGCCCAGTGAACCACAGGTGGACTGCTATTCGGTAAACAGGTAGTGCCATGGCAAGTGAGGATCCATTCGGCCTTTCAGAAGATCAGGGCCGTACACGCATCCGTCCCGCCCCTCCGGGCGCGATGCCGGTTGTTCCCACCGGCACAGTGGCGAGACGTGCGCGATCCCATCCCAATACGCTGATCAACGCTTTCGCAACGTTGCTGGAATTTGCGCCGGAACTCGAGAATGCATTGCCGCCCGGCAATCCGGAAGCGCTGCGAACCAGGCTGATGGAGGAGCTGGTCTCAGCACGCGATGCCGCCGTGGCCTCCGGGGCAAGCCTGGCGCAGGCAGATGCGGCGGCCTGGGCCGTCGCCTCCCTGCTCGACGATCTGGCGCTCAACACACCCTGGGGCGGCTCCAGCGCCTGGCTGCGCCAGCCGCTGGTCGTCATGCTCCGCGGCGATGTGGATGCCGGGGCGCAGTTCTTCGCCAGGCTGGAAGAGCTGGAGCGCTATCCCGGCCGTGACCGCGAATTGCTGGAGCTGCAGTATTTCTGCCTGGCGCTGGGGTTCCGCGGCAAATATCGGGTGCCGGGGCGTGCAGGCGATCGCTCCATCAGCGCCGTCCGCGCTGCCGCCGCTCGCTTCTTGAGGGACGCGGATGCCGAAGGTGCGCCGCTCTCGCCCAGATGGGAGGGTGTCACGGCAGCGGACGAGCCTTCCCGCTTTGCCGTCCCGATCTGGGTGCTCGCAGTCGTGGCCGTGGCGCTCGCGACCGCGATTTACATGCTGTTGTCAATGCGGCTGGGCTCCAAGGCGGAAGAGCTTGCCACGCTCGTTCGGGCACTACCGCCGCCGGAGCGCGCCGAAATCTACCGGCCGGAAAAGCGCACTCCGGCGCCGGACGCGCCGCGTGTCGAACCTGTCGTCCTCCAGTTGCTGCCGGAATTCCGCGCCGCCGCACCTCCTGCGCTTCTGCCGGCCCTTAAAGGCAGTGAAACCGCCTCTGCGGTCACTCTCCTGCTTCAGTCGAGCACTCCGGAGCTTTTCCCGTCTGCCCGGGCCGAATTGACGAAAGGCTTCGAACCGCTCGTCGCCTCCATCGCCGCCGTCCTCAAGGAGAATGCTGACCTGATCAGAAGTGTCAGGATCATCGGGCACACCGACAACGTTCCGCTCCAGGCCGCCAATCCCCTGTCCAACAACCAGCGCCTCTCCGAGGCGCGCGCTGCAACGATTGCCGCCTTACTGCGTGCAAGCGGCCTTCCGCCTGAGCGCTTGAAGTCGGAAGGACGTGCGGCAACGCAGCCTATTGCCGGAAACGACACTCGTGAAGGCCGGGCTGCCAACCGCCGCATCGAGCTCCTGATCGAGAAGGGGCTTTGAGATGGCGATCTTCCGCTTCCTCTGGGCTATCTTGACGTCGCGCTGGCTCTGGACCTTCATCGGGCTCGTGCTGCTGTCGCTGATCATCTGGATCTTCGGCCCGATCGTCAGTGTCGGAGAGAGCGCGCCTTTAGAGTCAGAGACGGTGCGACTGGTCATTATCGGCCTTCTCTTCCTCCTGTTTCTCATCTGGTGGATCGCGGCGCAACGCCGGGCGATCAAGGCCAATCGCATTTTCGTTTCCGAAATCGCCGCTCCACCGGAAGCGCCACCAAGCCCGGCTGAAGAAGGCGTCGCCACCGTGGGCGCAAAGTTCCGGGAGGTGATGGCGGAGCTGAAGCGTCAGAAAATCGGCGGCCGAAAGTTTCTCCGGGAGATGCCTTGGTACGTGATCATCGGCCCTCCGGCGACCGGCAAGACAACGGCGCTGCGACAGTCTGGACTGAGCTTTCCCATCGATCTCTCCGATGACCTGCATGGAGTGGGCGGGACGCGCAACTGCGACTGGTTCTTTACCGAAGAGGCGGTGCTGATCGACACCGCCGGCCGCTACGTTCAACAGGAAAGCCAGCCCGACGTCGATGCAGCGGAATGGCTGGGTTTCCTCGATCTTCTGAAAAAGCACAGGGGCCGCCGCGCCCTGAATGGCGTCATCGTGGCACTCGCCATCGACACGCTTTCGGAAGGCGACGCGGCCATTCGGGCACATGGCCGCCAGATCCGCAAACGGCTGACCGAACTTCAGGAGCGGCTGGAGATCCGCCTGCCCGTCTATCTGATGCTGACCAAGGCCGATCTGATAAAGGGCTTCGAGACTTTCTTCGGCGGTCTCTCGACGGCCGATCGCGAGCAGGTTTGGGGAGCGACCTTCCCACCCGGCGCACGCATCGATGGCAGCGAGGTCACACGGGAACTCGCAGCTTTGGCTGGCGTGCTCGAACGGCGCCTCGTTCCTCGTCTCGAAGGCGAAGAAAACCTTACCGCCCGTGCGGAGATCTTCCGCTTCCCGGCACAGGTCGAGAGTCTTTCCGAGCCTATTCGCGTGCTGGTCGAAACCGTATTCGGCGAAAGCCGCTATGCCGAAAGTGCCTGGCTGCGCGGTATCTATCTGACCTCCGCCACTCAGGAAGGCACCGCAATCGACCGGCTGACGGCAGCACTCTCGTCTTCTTTCGGCCTCCCGGCACAGCCCGCCGCGCCGATGCTACGGGTTGAGAAGCGCAGTTTCTTCCTGAAGGACCTGCTCACGAAAGTGATCTTCAAGGAGGCGGGTCTCGGGACATTCGATCCTGCGGCAGAGGAACGGCGCATCTGGATATGGCGTGGCGCTGCAGTGGCTGCCGCAGCATTGGTTGTCGTCGCCGGTCTGTTGTTTACGGTTTCCTATCGGAAAAATAACGCCGCTCTAGCGGCGCAGGCCGAACAACTCGAGGCGCTGCAGCTTCCGCTCACTCCGGTTGCTGCACGTCAGGCGCCGCTGGAACCACTCGATCTGGATGTGGCGCTCGAAGCCGCGACCGAAGTAGCGAATGCCCGTACCGACCCGCCAGGCGGGATAGCTGCCTTGATCGGCCCCTCCGCCGCAACCGAGATCAGGCAGGCGCAGGAGGACGCCTATGATCGCTCATTGCGCAACATCTTGGAACCACGCATGGTCGCGCTGCTTGAGGCGACGATGTGGCGTCAGATCCGCGACCCGGAATTTCTGCTCGGCGCACTGAAGACCTATCGCATGATGACCGGCCTGTCGCCGATGGACCCCGATTTCGCCAAGCAATGGTGGACGGAGCGGCTGCCTGAATTCGCGCCCGTGCCGCCCTTCCGAACCGATATGGCTGCCGACCATCAACTCGCCGCAATCGACAACATGGCGGCGGATCGAGCTCTTATCCAGCCCGATGAGGCGCTCGTGAGCGAAGCATTGCGGAGCATCTGCTCGATTCCGCTTCCGGTCCGCGCCTATAATGCACTGCTCTCGGACCCGGAGGTCAGAGCGCTTAAGGATTGGATTCCGGCGGACCATGTCGGCCCGAACGGACTGAAGGTTCTCGCCCGGCGCTCGGACAAGACGCTTCGAGTGGGCATCAGCGGCGCCTTCACCTATGACGGCTTCCACAACGTGATCCTTGCGCGGCTGGAGGACGTCGCCACGCAGGCTGCGCTGGATCGTTCCGTCTTCGCCGGCGGCTGCTCGGAGAGCGCCAGCCCGTCGGTCGCCGCGCTTTCGCAGGATATCCTGAAGCTCTACTACGACGACTACATCGCCAAGTGGGACGGCTTCCTGCGCGACGTAAGGCTCGCTCCGCTGGTGGACCTGCAGACGGCAAGCGAAAATCTCAAGGATCTCTCCAGCGCAGACTCCTCGATGAAGCGGCTGCTGAACGCCATCGTGCAGGAAACGGAACTGACCCGTTCCGAGGATGACGCCGCCAAAGTGCCTCCGGCGGCAACTTCCAAGCTCTTGTCCAAGCTCGGCAAGATCGGCAAGCTTGCCAAGACGGGCGTGAAGCTGATGCCCGCCGGCTCCAAGGCCGACGTGGATCTCTCGGGCGCACCGGTTGCCGAGCATTTCAAGCCCATCAAGGGCGCAATCGCCGAGGTCGACGGCCAGCCTCCAGCACTCAATGACGCCGTCGCGGCGCTCACCGCACTCTCGAACATGCTGCAGACGGTATCGGCAAGCCCCGATGCCCAGGATGCCATAAAGCGGCAAGGCGGCCTGGCCGAGCTGACAGGGGCTGTCGCAAAACAGTCCATCACTCTCCCCGACCCGCTGGACGACTGGCTGGCCGGCATCGCCGGCGACACGAGCGGCATTACAACGAAAGCGGTCACCTCGGAACTCAACGCCATCTGGCGGGCCGACGTGTTACCTTTCTGCCAGGCGGCGCTGGCGAACCGCTATCCGTTCGTTCCCGACAGCGCAATCGATGTCAATGTCGTCGACTTTGCGCGCGTCTTCGGCCCGGGCGGGCTGATTGATAGCTTCATAAACAATCAGCTGGTCACCTACGTCGACATGACCCGTCACCCCTGGAAATGGCGCGCCGATATCCGGCTCGATTCATCGGCTCTGGCAGCGCTGGAGCAGGCCCGGCTGATCCGCGACAGCCTTTTTCCTGGTGGGGCCGGACCGATCCTGACCTTTACGCTGGAACCCAAGGATCTTTCGCCGACCGTTGGCCGCGTGACGCTGAACGTCGACGGCCAGAGCCTCACCTATTTCAACAACCCAACGCGCCCGCAGCCGATGACCTGGCCGGGCAAGGATGGGACCGGCGTGATTACCCTCGCCTTCCAGCCGCTCGACGGCTCGCCGGAAGTGATGGTCAGCGAGAGCGGGAGCTGGGCTTTCCTGCGGATGCTGCGCGCCGGCCGGCTGAGCGGGACCGAGCTTCCCGAACTTTACAAGCTGCGGCTTGCCGCCCAGGGCCACTACGCCGATTTCGAGCTTCGGGCCGCCAGCGTGGCCAATCCCTACGACTTGAAAATGTTTGCGAGGTTCTCGTGCCCGACGCGGCTTTGATCCTGCCAGGTTTCTTCGGAAAACTGCCCGCGATGGGGGATTTCGTCACGCGCGGTCTGCCTGCATCCTTCGTCGGCCCGTGGGACCGCTGGATCACCCGGCATCTGGTTCACCGATTTTCGCAAGGTGCGATCTCTTCCCATCCGGTCTTGCGGTTTATCCTCGGTCCCGAAGCCGTCGGACCGATGATGGGCGTGGTGATGGCAAGCGCCGACCGCGCCGGCCGCCGGTTTCCGCTGACCATCGCGGCCGCGCCCCCGACCGCCACCACCGAAATCACCACGCTCGCCGCAGACTGGTTCGATGCACTGGAAGCTGCAGGAAAATCTGCGCGCGACGGCGAGACGGACGGTGATGGCCTGGCTGCCTGCCTTGCGTTCCTGCCCTATACCGCGATCACGGCGTCCGGCGACCCGATCCGGGGCATGGCCTTATGGACGGGCCAGTGCAAGCCAATCGAGATTGACCCCGGCGCACCTGAATCAGCGCTCCGCCACCTCTTCCCCGAAGGTCTGGAGGCGAGCTGATGCAGATCTGGAACCAGACCGGCTTCCCGACCGAATTCACGATGGGGATGGACAAGGAAGGCCGCGAGTACATCGTCGTCGTCGTCAAGGGAACCTTCGACTTTCCTCAGACGCCAGGTGGCCCCGTGCAAAAATCATCCGTGCAGGTACCGCTGGTGATGGCCGACACGCATACGGGTGAGCCCGGTTTTTCGGCCACCCTCTGGGAAACCGACTTCGCGTTCCGAAAGCCGCGCTGCGACGTCATCGCCAACGGATGTGCCTATGCTCCCGGGGGGCGTCCGGCCGACCGTGTCAGTGTCGGAATCAAGGTCGGTACCTGGTCAAAGGTCTTCGACGTGTTCGGGCATCGCGAGTGGCGCGCCCGCGGGCCGATCTTCGTCGCCACCAGCCCGCAACCGTTCCTTCGCCAGCCCTTCTCCTACGATACGGCCTGGGGCGGTACCGACCGCCTCGACCCGGACGACAGGCTTCCGGCAAGCTACCGGCTCAACCCCATCGGCAGAGGGTGGGCGCGGCCGAAGAACCAGCATCTGATCCCCGGCCTCCCGCTTCCCAACACCCAGGCCATAGGCGAGGAGATCCGCTCACCGTTCGGCGACTATCGGCCGATGAGCTTCGGGCCTTACGGCCGAGGCTGGCCGGGCCGCATCGAATATGGCGGCACCTACGACCAGAACTGGATCGACAACATCTTCCCGTTCCTGCCGCCGGATTTCGACGACCGCTATTTCCAGATGGCGCCGCCCGACCAGCAGATAGAGCATCCGAAGGGCGGCGAGGAGGTGATGCTGGTGAATTTGACGCCAGTGGGGCGCGAAAGCTTCCGGCTGCCGGCCACCAGCCTTCCGATGACGCTGTTCAAGGGCCGTGAGAAAGCCTTTGAGCGCGCGATACCGCCCGACACTATTTTGTTAGACCTGGAAAACCGGCGCTTTTCGTTGGTCTGGCGTGTGTCGCAGCGCATCCACCGGACAATCCTCGACTTCAGCGAATGCTGGGTCGGCCCGCCGACCCAATCCATGCTGAGGGCGCGTGCCACGGGTCGCGCCTTCGTGCGCGCGAGCAGTGCGCCTCTGCCGGAGGAGGAAGAGGCATGACCACGCCGATCGACATCGTCTCGATCGGCATGGCGACGGCCGTCGGCCTCGACGCGCCCTCCGCCTGCGCGGCGATGCGGGCGCGCCTGGACGGCTTTCAGGAGACGCGCTTTCTGGGGCCTGGCGGAGATTGGCTGATTGGAGCTCCCGTGCCGCTGCCGCGCAACTGGGTTGGCGAAAGGCGCATGGCCCATCTCGCCGCAGGTGCCATTTGCGAGGCCTTCGAGGCCGTGCCTGAAGCCCGCGGCCAGACCGCGCTCATCCTCTGTCTTGCCGAGGAGGGCCGAATTGGCCGCCCTGCCCCCGATGGTGCACGCCTGCTCCAGCGCATAGCGGAGATCGTGGAAAGTCCGCCGCATGGCCGCTCGAGGATTGTGCCCCATGGTCGTCCCTCGGGGCACGTCGCCCTAGAACAGGCACGCCGCATACTGGCGGCGGGCGAAGCGCCCTACGTGATGATCGCTGGCGTCGACAGCTATCTGACGGCAGCGGCTGTCTCTTATTATCTTGCCGACAAACGCCTGCTGACTGCGGACAATCCGAATGGCTTCATCCCCGGGGAAGCCGCGGCAGCAGTGCTTTGCACCCGTTCGCAAAATAGCGGCCTTGGTCTGTCTGGGCTCGGCCTCACCCGCGAGCAGGCATTCATCTACAATGCGGAGGATCTGCCGTTGCGGGGCGACGGCATGACATTCGCCTACCGCGCCGCACTTCAGGACGCCGGCATAGAGATGAACCGTGTGGGCTACCGCATCGCCGATCTCGTCGGCGAGCAATATTGGTTCAAGCAATCCGCATTGGCGAGCCTGCGGCTGCTGCGCGGCCGGCACGACTTCCAGGACATCTGGTCGCCGGGAGAAAGCCTCGGCAATGTCGGCGCGGCCGCCGTGCCCATGATGATCGGCATGGCTTTCACCGCCGCCCGCAAGGGCTACGCCGCCGGCAACCCGGTCTTGATCGAAGCCTCCAACGATTCCGGTGCCTGTGGCGCGGCGATCCTGGCGGCGAGGGCCGCGTAATGTCGAACGTTTTCGCAAACGGGCTTGAAATCTCCGGCAGGGCAGTGAACGCCAGAACCATCGCGGTTTTCCCGGATACCTGCTTCACCCCGCCCGAGAACCCGGCGACGCCCCCTGGCGTGCCGATCCCCTACCCCAGCTTCGGCTTTGCCAGCGACACCGAGAAGGGCACGGGTACGGTCAAGATCGGCGGCCAGACCGTCAACATCAAGAACAAGTCCGACCTGTCGAGAACGTCCGGTACCGAGGCAGGCTGCGCCGCCAAGAAGGGCATCATCACATCGAACAATACCGGCAAGGAATATTTCAACAGCTGGTCGAACGATGTGAAATTTGACGGCGAACCGGTCATTCGCTTTACCGATCTCGCCACCAACAATCATTCCTCCCCAGGTCCCAACACGGTCACATGGCCCCATATGGCCGGACTGACCGCCGGGGGACAGGACTGCGAAACCCTGCTCAACAAATACCAGATCCGGCTCCATCAGCATTCGAAGGCCGACTGCCCTGCGGGACAAGAATCCGAACACTTCGTTCGCGTCGGGTGCTTCCAGAGCAGCCGTAAGCAGAACAAGTCCTTTACGCGGTGGAAGGAGTACGACAACCAGACCGCCCCGTGCATCTGCATGCGCTCTCGAAAGCACAAGAAAGGGGGTGGCTTCCAGCGCGGCGACGGCAGCAAGAAAGGAACGCCCCACAACTTGAAGACCAATCAAGAAGCCGCCTTCTACCGAAAGGAAAAGAAGAGACGCAGGAAGCCTTCGCTCAAGAATGCGATGGAAAAGTCCCTTGACGCAGTACGGAAGAACGAACCCGCGATCAAGAACGCGCCGAAGAAGGATGCCGATGACATGATTGAATGCTTGCGGCTCGTGATGATAAACTATCTCCAGGACGTGGTCCGACCGAAGAAGACGCAGACCGAACTGAATGCAATGACGGTAGGTAGGTGATGACGGACGACCAAGAGCCGCGTCTCGACGACTATCCGCTTGACGAGATCGATATCGAGGCAATTAACGCCTTCCACCTGGGGAGAAATCTCTTCTCAGCATCTGTTCAGCTCAGCGACAAGAACGACGAGGCGGGACGGTCGTTCCTGCTGCGGATGTCTCTCGACGACCAGATTCGCCAGGAGGTGCTGCTGGACATCGACGACCTCATTCTCTCGCATGTCAGCCTCTCCGAGCGCGAGCATATCGCGTTGCAAGTCGGTGGAACCACCCACCACATTCGCAACGGCACCATTGCGACCGGCGAAGGACCGGAGGCGTTCACCAACAAGCTCTGGCATCTCAACGAAAAGACTGCCTATCTCTACGGCGACGAAGGAACTGTTTGCGTCGCGCAGGGCACCGATTGGGTACCGATCGAGACAGGGACCTCGGCTTTCCTGCGCGCCATGCACGGTCCGGCCCCCGACCTGACCCACGTGGGCGGCGATCACGGGGCACTGCTGCGCCTGGATGGCTCTCGCTGGCGCTCAATCCCTCTCGGGTTCAACCACAGCATCTCGGCCTTGCAGGTTGCTCGTAATGGAGACGTGTATCTTGGCTGCGAGAACGGCTTCTGTGCCCGCTACGCGAATGAGGAACTCACCGAGATTGCCGGACCGGGTACACAGATATACTCGATATGCGAGTTCGACGGCAATCGGTACTGGGGAGATGACGAGTACGGCCTTTACATCCAGAAGGGGATGGAACTCGTGCCGTTCAGATCACTCGGCTTCGTTTATGCAATGGAAGCGACCGAGGCCTATCTCGTCGCCGTGGGCTGGAAAGAAGTCTTCACGTTCAACGGAAAGGAGTGGTCAGGGGTCGAGTTTGGCTATGACGGAAATCTCTTCGTTCGCCGGATCGACATGACCCGTGAGTTCATTTGATCTGCGGATCGGACGGCGTTCGGCGCCCGCCTATTCCCGGCGTCTCCAGAGTCACTCTCAAATAGTGTCTGACCTTGTCGAGATCGAGTTCACGAATCCGCATGTCCGGTGGGCCAGACAGCATCCGCACGACGAACAACTCCCCGGCCTCGGGAAACTCGGTGTACCGTTCCTTCGCAATTTCCAGCCCCGCCTCCCCCGCCACGCGCAGCCCGTCGAGATGCGCCTCAAGCCGCTCGACTAGCCGGGCGAGCCGCTCCTCGTCCATGTCGGGATTCTCGTCCTGATGGAGCAGGTGGTAGTCGTAGGCCGTCCACAGGAATGCCGCCATCTCGGCATGCTGGCGGACGATTTCGCGAAGAACAGGTACAGCAGGCATCAGTTGAGGTTCACCGATCCGCCACGAATGCGGTTCACGGCACTGGCGTGGCTGGTCACATAGGTGCCGCGGATGGTGATATGGCCGTCCTTTTCCATGATGATCGTGGCCTTGCCGCAACGAAGCTCGATGCGCTCCTCGCCGATGATCCGCACGCGCTCGCCATCACGAATGACGTTTGGCGCCGAAGACCTGCGCGCCGGCTCGACGATCCGGCCGACGATCAGCGGCCGCGTCGCGTCTCCGCCTTCGAAAAGCAGCGCGACCTCGGCACCGATCATTGCTGACGTAAGGTCGGCCAGGCTCCGCGCCGGCAATGCAGTCTCCCGGGGGTTGCCGGGAAAGACCACCAGCGGCACGCCGGCATCGAAACCCAGCAACACGCCGATCACCACTCCTTCGATACGTTCCCGTGTTTCGGACATCTGAAGCCCCTCAATTATGACTGATCTTGCTGCCCTTCCAAACGACCTCGCCCGAGGCCTTGCCGTTGAACTTGCCCTTGGCGTTCACCGAAATGTCCTTGCCGCTGATGGAGATCGTGCCGTCCTTTTTCATCGAAATGGCCGCCGAGCCGCACTTGATGACAACCGAGTCGCCGGCGTCGATCAGCAGATCCTTTCCGATCTTGATCAGCCCGTCCTCACCGACCTCGACGGCACTTCCCTTGGTGACCTTCACCACCCGGGCTCCACTGATCTCGGTCGCGTCGTCTTCGCCGATCTTCGCGCTCCGGCTCTTGCCGATCGTGCTTGTCTGTCCGCTGCCAATCTCGATGCTCTGGTCAGTGCCGATCTCCCAGCTGTCGGACGTTCCGATGTCATGACTCTGGCTGATGCCGACGCTGACCGACCGAGTCGCGCCGATGGTGTTCATCTGTGCCGCCCCAACCGTTCTGGTCTCCGCGGCCCCGACCGTATCGATCCGCGCCGCACCCACGGTGACCGTCTGGACGATGCCGACCGTCTGCGTGTGGTTGGAGCCGATTGTCTCGCTGGAATTCGCGCCGATGCCGATCGTCTCGTCAGCGCCGACGGTGAGAGAACGGTTGATGCCCACCGTCTCGGTGTCGTTGGACCCAATATTGACGGTGCGGTCGACGCCGACCTTTGTCGTCTTGTTGTTGCCGACGTCCTCGTCGAGGTTCACGCCGACGGAGTGCTTGGCGTTGTTGTCGATGCGGTCCGACTGGTCGTGCTGGACCAGCTTGCCGCGGTCGTTCTTGATCAGCAGGTTGTGGTCCTTCTGCGCCTGGAAATAGACCTCTTCCGATCCGGCCTTGTCCTCGAAACGCAGCTCGTTCCAACCACCGCCGCCAGGCGAGGAATTCGTCTTCAACCCGGATTGGGTGGCATTTCCCGGCAGCTCATAGGGAGGCATCTCCTTGCCGTTATAAACCCTGCCGGTAATGATCGGCCGGTCGGGATCCCCCTCGAGGAAGTCGACGATCACCTCCTGGCCGATGCGGGGGATCTGGATGAAGCCCCAGCTCCCTCCGCCCCAGGTTTGCGAGACCCGGACGAAGCAGGAACTGTTCTGGTCCTTCTTGCCGAGGCGGTCCCAGTGAAACTGCACCTTCACCCGCGCATACTTGTCCGTGAAGATTTCCTCACCCGAAGGGCCGACCACCGTCGCGGTTTGCGGACCCCGCATGATCGGCCGGGGTGTGGCCCGCGGCGGCCGGTAAGTGACGGAGGTCGGAGCGACCTGGAGCGCCGCGTGGAAGGTTTCCTCTCCGGCATAAGCGGCCGGGCGATAGCCCGGGTCGAAGAGGCGGTAGTCGGCGCGCAGGACGACATAGTCCGTGTTCTGATCCTTGCGCGGGAAATTCTCCAGTTTGAAGGTGCAGCCCGAAGCCGGTCCCCGTACGGTGCCGGCGGCGGCGATACGCTGATGCGCTGCCTGAATTTCCTCGCGCCGTAGCACGGCAATAGCGTCGCCGCGGCCCACGGTCAGATGCGCTCCGGGATGACGATAGTGCTCTCCCTGAGCTTCAGAGTGAGCGAAGGGCTGCGCCGATTGCGCCATCAGGTCGGCGCCGGGCTTCGTAAAGTCGTAGTCCGTATGAGCATAAGTGCCCGGGTGGACGGAGCTGGTTGCCACCCATTCCGTGATATACTCTTGGTCCCGGCGCACCGGTTCGCCCTCGGCGCGGAACTTGACCGTCGCATAACCCGGCGCAGGCTTCAGCTTGTTCATGGCGTCGGCGAGAATGAGGGTGTGCTCCCCGTCGCCATATTCGAAGAAATACATGATGCCTTCGTGCTCAAGCAGCCGCTGCACGAAGTCCAGGTCGGTTTCGTCGTACTGGACGCAGTATTCCCGTGCCTCATAGGAACCCTGCAGCCGCTTCTCGAACTTCGCCGGCTTATATTTCGAGAATATCTGCTCGACGATTTCCACGACGCTCATGTTCTGGAAGATGCGGCAGTCGGTGGTGTTACCCAGCAGCCAAAGCCAGGGCCGCAGCTCCGCTTCGTAATAGGCAAACCCTTCTTCGATACGGGTCAGGCGAAAGTCTGAAACGAGCCCACTAAACCACCGCTTTGGGTCTCCGGCCTCGCCTTCAACCGAAATTGGTTTTCCCAGGAGCTTCAGCGCGTCGACGTTTGCGTCGGAGCTGATGAATCCGACGGTGAAAGCAAAACACCTGCTGATCTCGTCATGGCCGGTGAGGTGCGTGAGGGTCAGCGTCGCGGGCTCAAGCGGCGTCTGGACGATTGTCTTGCGTTCTTCAGCCATTCGGAGAGTGCCCCTGTCTCGTGACGCCGGCAGTCCTGGATCATGAACTTACCATAAAGACCTGCCACCTCGAAAGACGCATCGGCATTGCACCACGTCTATACTCTCCGGGCGAAGTATTGACGCGGATTGATTTTTACACCGCCACGAAGGGATGCCGATGCCGGCCCGCCCTACGCCCTTCGCGCCTCGCTGCTAGCTTGATCTTTTCCCGCATGCGAAGCCGCAAAAATTGCATTACTATAGAGGCGCCAGTTCTTCCGCTCATCAAGACATCGAAGTCACCAACCAAGCTTACCTGTCATGACGCAAAGAAGTTCTTACTTCCGACTGAAATGGACTTTCTTGATCCCGCTGCTGGCGCTGTTCTTAATGGCGTTCTCGCAGATGGCCCATGCGGAGCAGAGAGCCGCTATCGTGGTGGGGAACGGCGAATACGAATTTGCGCCTCTGGCGAACCCGAAAAGCGATTCCAAGCTGATTGCCGCGACGCTCACTGAGCTTGGTTTCGACGTCCTGCTTTTCTACGACGTCAAGAAAGCCGCCGTCGGCGACCTCGAAAATGCCATCCGCACCCATCTTCTCGGTGCCGACCTGGCTATCCTCTATTACGCCGGACACGCGCTGCAGCACGAAGGGCGGAGCCTGCTGCTGCCTGTCGATGTACGCACCGGATCGGCTAAAGAAGTCATCGATGACGCCATCGTCCTCAATGATCTCATCGACATCGTCAAGGACGACCCCATCGGCGTCAAACTGGTGATTTTGGACGCCTGCCGCAACAATCCGCTCACCTCCGAAAAGGGACTGCAGCAGGGCCTGGCCAATATGGAGGCAGGCGCCGGTCAGGTTCTCATCGCCTTCGCCACAGGTGCCGGCGAAGTGGCCTATGATGGCACGGGCGTGAACAGCCCCTATTCCTTGGCGCTGGCCAATGCGCTTCAGCAGCCGGGCCTCGATATCTATGACACGTTCAGAACCGTGCGCGGAGACGTGCGCCTCGCCACCAACGGATCACAGATACCGTGGATCACGGGCTCGATCGAAACAAAATTCGTCCTGAAGCCGGGCAGCACCGACAAGCCGGCACCTGCGGTCTCGGCGAGCGACGGGGAGCTGACGATTGATCAGGTCCTCTGGTATTTCATTCAGGACAGCGCCGATCCAACGGATTTCGAACGCTTCGCCAAAGTGTTTCCGAAGAGCCAGCTTGCCGCGGAAGCACTCAAACGCAGCAGCCTCCAGGTTGCTGCATTGCAGCAGCGTGGGCTGTTTGTCAGCGGCGCACTTGCCGCCACCCCGATTTCCACCGAGCCGCCGCCTTCCAATGAGGCTACGGCAACGGCTGGAGCGGAATTTATTTTTGAGCAGGCCGGCGAGCGCGCCGTGAGCGAGACTTTTCGCATCTGGCCGCGCCAAATGCCCGACACACAAAGCGGCATGAAGACGCTCATGACGGATTGCGACCTGTACGCGGCCGATCCCAACGATCCTCAACGCGTCGTACCTGGTGTTACGAACGGCCTCGTGAACGTCCGCGACGGGCTGCGCTCCTGCGGCTACGCGCTGGCTGCAGACCCCGGCAATCCCCGCCTGCAGTTCCAGTTGGCCCGCGTCCTCGAAATCGCCAAGCGCTATGACTGGGCGGAGCATTTCTACGAACTTGCCGCCAAGCAGCAATACAGCGCCGCCCTCGTCAATCTCGGTTACATGGCCCGCGCCGGCATAGGCCGCGAGGTCGATTACAAGCGCGCCTTCGATTTTTACATGCAGGCGGCACCGCTCGGAAACCTCAGAGCAAGGACGAATGTGGGAACCGCTTATATACGCGGTCAAGGCGTGCCGAAGAACCCCGAAGAAGGGATCCTGTGGTACAGACTTGCAGCATCAAGCGGCTGGTCGAATGCGATCACTGCGCTCGGCGACAGCTTTCGCCGCGGTACCGGTGTGAAGAAGGATGATGTGGAGGCGACGAGGCTCTATGCTGCGGCGGCCGATGCCGGTCAGATCGACGCCATGACCAATCTCGGCCGCGCCTATGTCAGCGGCTTGGGTATCAAGAAAGACGTCAAGCGGGGTTTTGATCTGATGATCCGTGCGACGGAAATGGGCAACCAGTATGCACCCCTCTACGCAGCCCGCCTTCTCGTGAAAGGCGAAGGCAACGTTCCGCGCGATGCCAATCGCGCCCTTGCCCTACTGGAACTGTCAGCACGCCGAGGCTTCGAGGACGCTTATCTCGAACTTGCCAAGGGTTACGCGGAGGGCAGCTTCAGCCGCGGAAAGCCGGATTTGCGGAAGGCATATTTCAACGCAACGCTCGCCACTCGTTTCAAGGTCGAAGAGGCAGAGCAGACCAAGACTTCGGTAGGTGAAAAGCTGAACGCTGCGACGCGAGAGGAAATCGAAGGAGAGGTCGAACTGTTTGTTCAGCAAAACGGACTCTAACGCGGAACCCAGAGATGGCATTGCGCTGGTTTGTCGAACGAGTTGGCCGGCTTTCGCGCTTCGGCAGGCCAAAGAGAGCTGTCAGGATCGTCGATCCCGCCACTGACGAGGACAGTCTTCACTATGTCCTGCACGAGCCAGTGGACGAGGCCAAACCGAGAAGTCTTATTTCTGTCCTCGGTGCGATGCCCGCCAGTCTTGCCGAGATTCTCGATACGGCCGTGGAGGCTTGCCGGGCTAATGGCGAATTTCCCGTTGTCGTTCTGTCAGAACTGCGTCCGGATCTGATCGCTGCAAGTTCTGCTCCTTTGGAATTTGTCCCTACCCGGAGCCACCTGCCCTCACTCTCCTCGGAGAGCTATGGCAGGTATGTTCGCCGGCGCTGGTCATTGCTCATCGCGAAATGGGACATCTCCAGCGAAATCGCACTTTCATCGACCATCGACGAGTTTCTTGCCGATCAGCTGGGCGCCGATGCTTCCCTTGATTCAGATACGAGCAATCGAGGCATGCAACGGATGATCAGCCCGGATACTGAAGACAAGCTGCTCGACCGCCTTCGCGGCCATGGCGGCACCATTGACGTAACTCAGGCGCGCTAGTCGCCGGCGAACCTCAGTGTGGAAGGCCTCAGACAGCGCCAGATCGAGCGTCGTCTCCACACGATCCAATTCCGAGTACCGCAGGCAGAGACCCAAGCCTGCTGTTTGGGCATAAACAGCGCGAAGATGCTGGTCATCCATTTCCGGCGCTTCATTGGGCACAAAGATCGAAGGAATTCCCCCCAAGATGCTTTCATGGAAACCGTTATAGCCGGCGGTGGTGACAAGAAGATCGACCGCGCTGACATACTCAGCCAAGGGGTAAACGCTTGTGCGCAGAACGCTCGGCCATTCCTGTCTGGAAGGTTTCGCGAGCGGATTGAGAATCTGGACCGTTTGGATATTCCGCCTCGCCAGTTCCTTGAAAATTAAGCCCGGCAGATCTTCAAAATCGAAGTTGCGTTGCGAGCCTAGTTGTACCGCGACGGTGAAGCGGTCCGGGTCCACGCCTAGCTTGGCGGCAGCTTCACGCCTGGGCAGTCCCGTGCCGGGGTCCAAGAGAAGCAGAGGGGGAACGGCAACGGTCCCCGGCATATCGCGGGTCGGACCATGATCTTCGTCATGAGCAAGTTCGCCCGGCTCGATCACCATGTCGAATATATCCTGGGCGCCCGGATCGAAATTGTGGTCAAGGCGCCACAAGGCACGCCGGACCCAAATCCAGGCCAGGTCGCGTCGGCATTCGGCAACGGCAATCAACCCTGGAAACGGCCTGTTCCCATCGAACACCACCGCCGACACATCAAACGCCTCCACGGCCGTCAACAGCTCTTGCGCATAAGCCCTGTTCCAACTGTCGTCCGTCACCCCGATCGCCAAGCCGGAAGGCGTATAGTCAACAGCGTGCCTTCGCGCATAAGCCAACGCGGAGCCGGCCGATCGGGTAAAGAAAATGGGATCCGCGTCATCAGGCAAACGCTCTGCGATAGCCATCAGGCGGGTGATATGTCCGAGCCCGATACCGTTGGTCGCGACCATAAGTATCCGCCGCTTTTTGGCGATACGCCGCGGCATCGATGCCGGCATTTTGTCTTCGGCGGTTTTGCCAGATGAATGCCCCCTGCCCGTGGTTCGGCTGCTTTTCAGCGCAGAAGCCACGGACAGTTCAAGATCATCATAGAGGCGTGCCATGCGTTGCGGATATTGATCGATCGAAAATTTTCGTCGGACAAGCTCTCTCGCGGCATTTGATTGTTGGAGGTAGATCGAAGGTGAGGCAACAAACCGCCCGATGACGTTCCGCGTTTCAGCAATGTTGCAATAGACAGCGCCATCTTCGAAGAGGCTTTCAAATGAAGGATCGAGCACCGTCACCAAACCGCTCGCCATTGCTTCGGCGATACATACTCCGAAGGCTTCCACCCATTGCCGGCCGTGAAAATAGACATAAAAATCTAGCCGCTTGAGAAAGTCAGATACGCTGTTTTGCGCGAATGGGCTGATCTGCCAGTTCGAGCCTATCCAGGGTTGGATCGACTCCGGGACACCGCCCAACACCTTGATGGCGAAATCGGGTATGTCGGGATAGGCTGCCCGCAGGTCACCTGCGGAACTGGGCCACTTCGCCGGGTCCCCTCTCGTGTGGCGCCCCAAATTGACGGTGCCCGTTGGCGCTGTTCGCTGGTGAGATGTCCATTCAGCGACATCGACCATGTTCCACAAATCGTGCCGGAGAAGCGCGGGACTTTCGGTGCCGATACTGTCGAACTGGGCTCGAACTTTCGGGCCGACAGGAGCAAACGCGACCGGAATACCAAAGAGCCTATCCAACACACGCTCAACGACGGCGAGATCGTATTGAGGAACGCGATTGCCGTCGAACAGAGGATGGTGAACCACGCAGACGACGCGGCGAGGCTGCAAACGCACCGGCGAATGCGGCATTCGCTCGAACACCGCAGGATGGTGAGCCAGAAGAACGTCGCACGTCGCCTCTTCAGAACCGGTCAGCCAGACCGTATTTGATTGCTCGATCACCGCGGCTGTCCGGCTGTCGAAGATGCCCAGATCACGCGTGCGCTGCCCCAAGAAAGGCAGCAGCCCACAGCTCATCCCCCACCGACTCGCCGCCTTCAGCTCAGCCCTCAGTGCGCTCGAGGTACCTCCATGAAATCGAGGGTCGGCAGCATGAACAACGTCAAAATGCATCAGCTAACCCGAAGATTGTATGAGACGCTGAGCTTCTCAATTCATGCCTCATGTTGCTGAACTGAATGAACTGCAACTGCACGATATTCTGACACAACCGGAGCACCCGAGGCCCGCCTGCGGCCTATCCTTGATGAGATTGAAGGGCGTCCCTTGATTTCCAAATGCGGCTAATCAGTGCCCGTCAACAATCGCGCAGACGGCAGCCTAGTAGACTCGCCGCCCCCAGAAGTCTCGCCGAGGCTCGGTTGCCAACTTCCGCGTTGTGACAGGCTGCCTTTGCACCGTTGTCTTCATCCTCTCGACCGCCAAAGTCCCGTAGCAGCTGCGAGGATATCTGGCGAGGAAAGCCTGGTAGGATTGACGTGTATTCAGCCGTTGCGCCCGGCGCCAGGCAGCAGATTCAGCCGCGCTGGGAGGCATACTTTGACAGTTGCTAGCATTGGGTGGCGCATATGTCAGGTACGGCCAGGACGGCACACATGCCGTCAGAAAGACCGAGAAGAGGACGGAAACACGTTTCAACATTGAACGCTCCAATCCGGGGATTAGGTTAAAAACCTACAAGAAAGAGTAGAATAACTATCGTCAAATAACAAGCTCCGCTCTTATGTAACGGGTATATCTTGCCTATGATTTGGCTAAGCAGAGTGCATCAGCGAAGCAATTTGCAGAACGAAGAAGATTCCGAGAGTTCATCTGCAAACGATGAACAAAAAGATTTAATTCAAACGCGATCCATCAGCGGCGCCAACATCTAGAACGCGCGCCGATGCGGATGCCGCCATGACGCCCGGAGGCGGGGCTCGCGGTGCCCACGCAATTAGCGCGTACCACTCGAGCCGCAGTGGTGGACGCTGCGGCCCGAGCTTCATCCCTGCCCCAAATCTGTGTCAGACGACGCGGCCGCGCGCGGCAACGGGCCACACGGCAGGAGGCTTATCCGCTTCGATGGCGTAGATTGAATCGACCATGTTGGTCACCACGCAGGCGTGATTGGGCACGATACGGATCTTCTCTCCGACGGAAAGACCAATCGGCCCAGCGCTGACCAGCCGGCCGTGTTCCTCGGAAAGCTGATCGATGGTGATATCGGGGCGTCCGAGGACGTGGCCATACCCGGTCAGTCCAAGAAGGTCTGATGTCAGGACTTTGCTACCCGCATCGATAATGGCACGATCGGCGGCTGGCACAGAGACAACAGTGGCAAGAACGGTCAGCGCGCAATCTTCCCAGGCAGAGACGCCGCGCGCGACGAGCGATCTGTCGTTATAAACGTAAGTACCGGGGCGATATTCGGTCGTCACCGGCGCGCTCGCGGCCTCCATCATCGACGGAGTTCCACCGGACGTGATCACAGGGACAGCGATCCCGGCGGCTTCGATAAGAGCCTTGGCCTTTGTCATAAAGGCTTCCACGGCCGCCGTCGCGCCCGCGGGCGGATAGGTCATGAGCCCGCCGAAGACCAGTCCCTTGGATTTCGCAATCCGCTGAGCGAGGCTTGCGGCGGCTTCCGGCGTCAGTACACCGCAGCGGTTCGCCCCGGTGTCGCACTCGACAAGCACGCGCAGCGGCGCCGGCTCGGCTGCGAAAGCAGCAGACAGGCCATCGATGACGGTCTCGTTGTCTGCAACGACACTCAGCGCCACCCGGCGCGCCAACGCTGTCAGATGCTCCAATTTCTCGCGGCCCAGGATGTTGTAGGTGATCAGAACATCCCGGATCTCGGGGCTGCCGGCAATCATGGCCTCGGCTTCCGAGACTTTCTGGCAGGTAATGCCGATTGCGCCGGCTTTCAGCTGCATCTCCGCCACCGCCGGCAGCTTGTGCGTCTTGATATGTGGCCGCACGCGCAGGCCGTGGGCATCTGCGTATGCCTGGAAGCGCTCGATGTTGCGCCACGCGATGTCGAGGTCGACCAAAACAGCCGGAGTATTAATAGTATCGAATATTGACGCTGGCTTACTCATTTTGAGTTCCTAAAAAGATCTGATGGCCTTCAACAGGCATGTTGTACGTGCTTCTGCAATTCCTGTCCCCGACGCTTGACAATTTATGCATTGTGCCGCTGAATACGTCAATCCATTAAACCAGACACTTGTCCGGTATACTGGACATCAAGCAACCGCTCATCATCAGGGGAACATCATGATGACCTCGCTTAGAGCCAGCGCGCTTTCGCTGGCGGCCGTAGTCCTCCTTTCCGCAATTCCCGCCGCAGCGCAGGAAGCAAAAAGCAAGCTTGACGAAGTGCTGGCCCGCGGCCACCTCGTCATGGGCACCG
Organism: Rhizobium sp. SVR5-9E; assembly: GCF_056755095.1. NCBI lineage: Bacteria > Pseudomonadati > Pseudomonadota > Alphaproteobacteria > Hyphomicrobiales > Rhizobiaceae > Rhizobium > Rhizobium sp. SVR5-9E. Next base: position 37,563 of record NZ_JBNDHS010000002.1, read on the forward strand.
GCAGCACCAATGCGCCGTGGCACTTCAAGAGCGCCGACGACCAGCTGCAGGGCTTTGACATCGACATGGGCCACATCGTCGCCAAGGCGCTGTTTGGCGATCCAGACAAGATCGAGTTCGTCAACCAGTCGTCCGATGCCCGCATCCCGAACATCACCACGGACAAGGTGGACCTCACCTGCCAGTTCATGACGGTGACCGGCGAGCGCGCGCAGCAGATCGCGTTCACGATCCCTTACTACCGCGAAGGCGTGGGCCTGATGCTGAAGGCCGACGGCAAGTATGCCGACTATGCCGCGCTGAAGGCTGCCGGTTCATCGGTCACGATCTCGGTGCTGCAGAACGTCTATGCCGAGGACATGGTGCATGCCGCCCTGCCGGAGGCGACCGTCGACCAATACGAATCTGTCGACCTGATCTATCAGGCGCTTGAATCCGGCCGTGCCGACGCGGTGGCGACCGACCAGTCGTCGCTCGCCTGGTACATGACGCAGAACGCTGGCCGCTACAAGGATGCCGGGTATGGCTGGAATCCGCAGACCTATGCCTGCGGCGTCAAGCGCGGCGATCAGGATTGGCTGAATTTCGTCAACACCGCCCTGCACGAGGCGATGACCGGCGTCGAGTTCGACTTCTATGCGAAGTCCTACAAGAAGTGGTTCGGCAAGGACCTGACGCCGCCGCAGATCGGTTTCCCGGTCGAGTACAAGTAAAGCCGGATAACAAATCGTTGGGACGAAGGGTCTTGCCCTTCGTCCTTCCTCCTCCCTCTCCGGCAGGACGCCGCCATGGGTTATACGCTCAACTTCGCCGCCGTTTGGCGCAGCTTTGACCAACTTCTCGAAGGTCTGCTGCTCAGCCTCGGGCTGGCTTTCATTTCCATTCTGATCGGCGCGGCCATCGGCCTGCTCGTCGCCTTCGCCCTGATTGCCAAGAGTGACTGGTTCAAGCGGCCGGCCGCGGCCTACGTGACGATCATTCGCAACCTGCCGATCCTCGTTCTCGTGCTTTTCGCCTATTTCGCGCTGCCGCAGATGGGCGTGCGCCTCGGCAAGATTCAAAGTTTCATTGTCGTGCTGTCGATCTATTCCGGTGCTTATCTGGCGGAAGTGTTCCGTGCCGGGCTCCTCTCCATTCCACGGGGATTGACGGAGGCCGGACTCGCGATCGGACTGACGCCGCTGCAGATCCGCGTGTCGATCATTGCGCCGTTGATGCTGCGCAATGTGCTGCCGTCGCTGTCCTCGACGGTGATTTCACTCTTCAAGGACACCTCGCTTGCGGCGGCCATAGCGGTTCCCGAACTCACCTTCGAAGCGCGCAAGATCAATGTCGAGACCTTCCGGGTCATCGAGACGTGGATCGTTGCGTCGGGTCTCTATGTCGCCACCTGTTCCGTGCTCGCCGCACTGATGCGGGTTGTCGAGCGCCGGCTTGCCATTCCGAGGTGACGATATGACAAACTTTCCCGCTTTCCTCGATCAGATGTGGATCGCCCGCTTCGTCATTCTGAAGGGGCTCGGCGTCACCGTCTCGATCTCGCTTCTCGCCATCATTGCCGGATCGCTGCTCGGTGTCCTCGTCGGACTGTCCCTGGTTTACGGCAACTGGCTCCTGCGGCTCGTGATGCGCGCCTATACCGACTTCATCCGCGGCACGCCGGTGCTGGTACTGGTTCTTGCCAGCTATTATGTGCTCTCGACTATCGGCATTGAGCTCGGACCATTTCAGGCCGGCGTACTGGCCCTGGCAATCTTCTGCTCCTCCCATGTCGGGGAAATCGTGCGCGGCGGGTTGCAGGCGATCCCGAAGGGCCAGACCGAAGCCGCAAAGGCGATCGGGCTCACGTTTAACCAGACCTTCGCCTATGTGCTCTGGCCGCAGGCACTGCGCCAGTTCCTGCCGGCGTGGGTCAACACGGCTGCCGAGATGGTCAAGGCCTCGACGCTGCTTTCCGTCATCGGCGTCGCCGAGCTCCTGCTGCGCACCCAGGAAATCATCTCGCGCAATTTCATGAGCCTGAAATTCTATTTTTTCGTCGGGCTTCTTTACTTCGTCATCAACTACGGCATGGAGCGTTTCGGCAAATATGTCGAGCGCAAGACGGCCCTTCCCTCCTGAGGCCTCCATCGTCATGAGCAAAGTACTTCTCGAAATCCAGGGTCTTCGAAAGCAGTACGGCACCACCGAGGTGCTGAAGGGCATCGACTGCACCATGAACGAGGGCGAGGTCATCTCGATCATCGGCTCCTCCGGGTCCGGCAAGACGACGATGCTTCGCTGCATCAACATGCTGGAGGAGTTCCAGGGCGGCCGCATTCTGATCGAAGGTGAGGAAATCGGCTATGACCAGACCGGAACCACCCGCAAGCGAAAGAGCGAAAAAGAGATCGCCCGCCAGCGCGCGCTGACCGGCATGGCTTTCCAGCAATTCAATCTCTTTCCCCACTTGACGGCCGCGAAGAATGTCATGCTCGGTCTCGTCAAGGTGAAGAAGATGCCCCGTGACGAGGCGCGAGCCGTCGCTGAGAAATGGCTCGACCGCGTTGGCCTTGCCGCCCGCGCCGATCATTACCCCGGCCAGCTGTCGGGCGGTCAGCAGCAGCGCGTGGCAATCGCCCGCGCCATCGCCATGAACCCCCGCCTGATGCTGTTCGATGAAGTGACTTCGGCGCTCGATCCGGAACTGGTCGGCGAGGTGCTGCAGGTCATCAAGGGACTCGCCGCCGACGGCATGAGCATGCTGCTCGTCACCCATGAAATGCGCTTTGCTTATGAAGTCTCCTCGCGCGTGATCTTTATGAACCACGGTGTGATTGGCGAGGAGGGAGACCCGAAGGAAATGTTCGTGAGACCCAAGACGGAGCGGCTCGCGGAGTTCCTGAAGACGTCCAGTTTCAACTGAGCGGAAGACGGCTGGTGCGGGTGGCAATCCGCCCCGATCCGGCAGTCGCAATAGAAGAAAGAAAAGAGAGGTTACATGACTATCAAGCGTTACGGCGCCGGCGAGACCGGTGCTGGCGGACAGCCGCTGCCATTCGCCCGTGCCGTGGAAGCCAATGGGTGGCTGCACGTGTCGGGCCAGGTGCCGATGGAAAAAGGCGAGATCGTCGGTGGCGGCATTGTTGCTCAGACCCGCAAGGCGATTGAGAACCTGATCGCTATTCTGCATGAGGCCGGCTACGGCATTGAAGACGTCGTCCGTGTCGGTGTCTGGCTCGACGATCCGCGCGACTTCTGGAGCTTCAACGGCGTCTATGCCGAGTACTTCGGCAAGAACCCGCCGGCTCGCGCTTGCGTTCAGTCCCGGATGATGGTCGATTGCAAGGTGGAAGTCGATTGCGTCGCCTATCGCGCCGACAGGGCTTGAGTCTATCAGGCGCAGCCCTTAAAGGCTGCGCCTTCTCCAGGAGGTAGTTGAGTATGGCTGACGGCGCAGAAGACATGGTAGCGCGGCGCACACGCGGCCTTGATCGCGCCTTTGAAATTCTCGAATTTCTGCGCACGAAACGCCAGCCGATGCGGCCGAACGAGATAGCCGTCGAGATCGGCGCTCCGCGTTCATCGGTTTATGAACTGATCAATCTTCTTCTGCGTCACGGCATGCTTGATTATCAGGGCGGTGACGGTCGCGTCTTCCTCGGCCGTAAACTCTACTTTTTCGGGACCGCCTACGCAGATCAGTTCGACCTGATGCGGGAATCCGAAGACATGCTCGCGCGCCTTGCGGAAGAAACCCGCGAGACGGCGCAAATGTGCGTGCTGGAAGGCAACAAGTACACCGTCGCCATGATGCGCGAAGGCCTAAGGCCCTTCCGCATATCCTCGAACATCGGCGAACTGGTGCCCATCCCGTGGACGGCCTCCGGCCGTTTTCTCGTCTCGCATCTAAGCGACAGCGAGATCTCGGATTTTATCCCGCAAGAGGATTTTGTGCTGCCGAATGGCAAGCGACTTGAGCCGGCACGCTTTATCGCCGAGGTCCGCCAGGCCTCGATCGACGGCTATTTCACGTTCAACAGCGAGGTGGAAAACTTCACACATTGTTTTGCCGTGCCAGTGCAGCAGGCTGACGGGCAAGCGGTTGCAACCCTTTGCCTTGTCGCTCCAAAGGAAGACGGGCTGCGCAACCGGCAATCCTATCTGGAAAGCCTGCTGCGCGCCGCAAACGAGCTTTCGGAGCGACTTGGCTATAGCTCCGGACCCGCGCAAGCCGCGCACCGTCATGGTGAACGTTAGTCACAGAATGGCGCTTACTTTGCGGGTACGACCAGCACCTCGCCTCTCTTGACAATGTAGGTTGCGAGTTCCGACGCCTTGCCGCTGCCGACGTTCTTGGCAGAGTGGACAACGCCAGAGGGAATGAATAGGGACTGGCCGGCGCTGAGCGTCACGGGCTGCCTGCCTTCGAGGCGGTATTCCAGCTTTCCTTCAAGAACATAGGCGACTTCTTCGCCGGGATGGGAGTGTTTGGCGGCAAGCACGCCTGGCGCGATATCGACCCGCACCTGCACGACCTCGTAGCCGGGCACGTCGATATCGTTCTTCAGAAGATCGGTGCGCTGCAGTGGCTGCTCCGCCTGTGCCGGCGAGAACGCCATGGCGCTACTGATCAATAGCATGGCGAGTGTCACTATCCGGGTCGTCTTCATCTTTGTCCTTTCCTCACGGTGTTCGATCGCTGCCTTCAAGGCCGCCGTCAGGATTTCAGCGTGAAATTGTACCGGGGATGTGTCTACGGGACCGGAATTTTGTAACGAATTGCGTCCACTGCGGCGGCAGCCGCCAACTGCCCACTTTCCAGGAACGTTTCCGACCGGTGCGCGTTGACTCTTTTCATCCCGAGCTACTCGGCGCGGGAACGTCAGGGAGGTTATCATGAAAGTCAGCAATTGCATGACCACGGACGTCCAGATCACCGATCCGGAACAGACATTACGCGATGTCGCCCTGATGATGGGACGTCTCGATGCCGGCGTTCTTCCGGTGGGTGAGAATGATCGCTTAGTCGGCATGATTACCGATCGCGACATCGCCATTCGTGGCGTGGCAGAAGGCATGGGCCCGGACGCAAAGGTTCGCGACGTGATGAGTACCGACGTTAAATACTGCTTCGAAGACGAAAATGTGGAAGACGTCCTTCATAACATGGGCGATCTTCAAGTACGGCGCCTGCCAGTCCTGAGCCGGAGCAAGCGGCTCATCGGCATTATCTCGCTTGGTGATCTCGCTATGAAGGGCGAGGCCATGGAAACGGGTAAGGCACTGAGCGGCATCTCGCAACACGGCGGCCAACATTCACAGACAGCGCACTGACGGTCGGCGTAGACCCATAGCGAAAGCGTCCGCTAGCCAGTGACGCTCAGATCGGGGCCTCGCGCCGTTGCTTTTGGCGCGAGGACATTTCGGCGCCGCCACGCCTCAAAACCGCGCTTCGGCCATTCAATCCCAGCGAAGGCGTCGAGCACGCCAGACTTCCTTGAGCTTGTCTTCTATCTCGCTCGCCGTTCGATGCGAGAACCTCGCAGCAAGATCAGTTGCCAATGATGATCCCGCTCGGGATTGAGCAGTTCCTTCCTCCACTTTATCAGCATAGGCACAGATTTCCGCCATCAGGTCGGCGTCATGGGAGACGTATCCTTTGACCCACTCCGTCGCTTGTCCTACCGAGAAGAACGGGCCAGTTAACGCCCCGGTGTCATCCTGCAAATGGTACGCGCCCTGAAGCAGGACGATCTTCCATTCGCGGCCATTGGATTTGATCACACGCACTACACAGTTACCTCGTCTCCCTTAAAGGTAGGAAGGCACTGCAACGATTTGAATGCCCGCTGCGTGCACAGCAGAACAAAGGCTCGTGAAAAGCCCTTGCGTTACGGGCGGAGACCTGCGCCCCCGTTCCGAAAAGTGCCAGTCCTTGCTCGCGCTAAAGCCTAACTCCGCAAAAATGGATTTGATCCACGCAAAGCTCAAAGACGGGCCGCTGTCTGCCGGTTCAGCGACCTTTCAGCCGAAAGCCGATTTCTCATCCCTGCCTCCGTGCCAGTCGATCAGCATTCTATTTAGCTCTCAGATTTACATAACAAAGAAATATGGATATTATGTATCCGTAATGGCCAATCGCCATCGGCCTTCGGAACGAATTGATGATCCTCAAAAGCCAAGTCGAATGGGCGCTTCATTGCTGCGCCATCCTCTCCGGACTGCCTGCCGGCAGGTATCTTTCCACCAAAGCGCTGGCCGAGTTGCATGGCTTGCCGAAGGAATATCTGTCGAAGGCGCTGCAGAGCCTGTCGCAGGCGGGTCTTGTGCATACGACCCTCGGTCCGTCCGGCGGATACCGATTGGCGAAACCGCCTGCCGAGCTGACCTTCCTCGATATCGTCGAAGCTGTCGAGGGCGAGGCCCGCACCTTTGTCTGCAACAATATCCGCGCCAACAATCCCTGCCGTCCCCAAGGCTACTGCGAAAGCAGCCCATGCGCGGTGGCGCGCATCATGTGGGAAGCAGACGAAGCCTGGCGCGCCAAGCTTCGCAGCGTCACCCTGGCAGATCTCGGTCAAAAATTGTCGCAAGAGGTTCCGCCGGAGCTTTGGAAGAGCACGTTCGAATGGGTGCTAGAGCGCGCCGGCTGAGCGGGTTTTGACGGTCGCGCCGGCGGCATCCTCGCCTGTGGCAGGCAGCGGTAAAAGATAGCTCTGTGGCGGCATTGCAAGGCGAACACCATTTGCCTCGCAGTGGCGGTGGACAAGATCGATCACCTCGTTGCGGGCCGGCGTCCGGTTGGCCGGGCTGGTGACGCGAAACTGCAATTCCGTTTCGATGGCGACAGCGTCGATTGCCTTCAGAACGACGATCGGCGGCGGTTCCTGCACGATTCTGACGCTCTCCTTCAGGGCAGCTAGCATGACCTCCTCGACGCGCTGGGGTGTGTGCGCCGCGGCAATACGGACGGTCAGCGCGATCTGATGCGTTTCGTCCGGACGGCTGAGATTGGTCAGAGCGACCTTCGCGAGAACACTGTTAGGCAGAACGACGACATTGTGGGCGCCGGTGAGCAGATGTGTCGAACGCCAGTCGTTTTCAATGACGCGTCCTTCAGTGCCGTCGGCCAGTTGAATCCAATCGCCGATGACGAATGGCTTGCCGAGGGTAATTGCAATGCCGGAGAAGACGTCGCCCAGAGTATTCTGAAGCGCAAGACCGAAGATGATGGCAACCACACCTGATGTTGCGACCAGCGTTCCGATCGGTGCGCCAAAGACAAAACCCATAATCGACAGTGTCACCCCGAGATAGACGGCGGCGACGATCAGATCCTGGATCAGCCGCGCTTCTCTCGGCCTGCGGTCGAGAACGATATAGATGCGCACGAAGCCTATGGTCGCCCATGCCAGATGGGTCCACCAGAGAACGCGCGCCAGCGTGGCCAGCGGCGCGACGACGCCTTTCGGATCGGTGTCGCTCACCCGATGCGGCAGGATCCCGCTGAAGCCAAGCACGGCCGTCATTCCGGCGAAGAAGAGGATCTGAACGACAAGTCGCTCGGTCGGGCGTTTGCGACCCTGGAGAAGCCAGACGACGATGCCGACGATCCCCAGAAAATCGATCAGCAGGAACGGCAGCAGAAGAGGATCACTCAACATGGCACGGCTCGCGGGCAAGGGTTGGGCGTTTGTCAGAGGGCCGGATACCAAACTGGCATCCGGCCCTCAGGTATTACTTCTTCAGCGGGAAGGTCAATTCCTTCTGGTTGGTATCGACGACGAAGACAGCCAGCAGCTTGGCGGGTTTGGTCTTGCTGCCATTTGCGCTGACGCCATGGCGGTCGCCCGGCATTTCGGAGAAGCTCTCGCCTGCTTTGTAAACCTTCACCGGGCCGTCATTGACCTGGCTGCGGATCGAGCCTTCGAGAACCGTCGCATAGATGAAGGCCGAAGTCGGATGCGTATGGCCCTCGGAGAAACCGCCGGGAGCGTATTCAACGAGAATGCCCTTGATGCTCTTGCCCGGCACGTTCGGCAATTCATGTTCATAGACCAAGGTAACCTTGGCGTCCTTACCGCCGCCCGTGTAATCGGCGGAGGCAGGGCCGAAAGAAAGCGCTGTGATTGCGAGCGCCGCGAAGAGCAACTTTTTCATCTTTCCATTCCTTTTGGAGGTTGAATGGATGCGCCTCAGGGGCAAGGCGCATCCGGCACGGTCCGAGCCCGTTATCGGCGCGGAGCAGTTGCAAACCATTGGTCGAAATTGATCCGGCCGAGGCGGGGATTGTTGTCGGAGACGAGCGAACCGTCTTCCAGCTTGGTGCCGAAATAGTGGGCTTCCGGATCGGGAACGACCGTGCGGGTATCACCGATCGCCTTGAGGTAACGAGCGGCGAAATCGCAGAGGCGTGCGCGCTCAGGGCCGGAAATCTCGATGATGCCGTTGACCGGCGGGGCAAGGGCCGCGTCCGTCATGAAGTCTGCGACGTCATCAGAGGCGATCGGCTGCAGATTGCCCGTCGACAGGCGGGCAGTGTCGCCGGTCGTGCCCCCTTGAGCGATGCCGCCGAGGAATTCCATGAATTGCGTGGAACGTACGATCGTGTAGGGAATGCCGGATTCCCGGATGATCTTTTCCTGGGCGACCTTGGCGCGCAGGTATCCGCTTTCCGGCAGGCGATCCGTGCCGACGATGGAAAGCGCGACATGATGCTTCACCCCGGCTGCCTTTTCCGCCGCCGTCAGATTGCGGCCCGAGGTCTGGAAGAATTCGAGCACGGCCTTGTCTTCCCACGACGGCGAGTTTGCAAGGTCGAGCACAACCTCGGCGCCAGCGAGCGCTTGGGCAAGGCCCTCGCCAGTGATCGTGTTGACGCCGGTATTGGGCGAGGCTGCGATAACCTCATGACCCTTGTTACGCAGGCGTTCAGCGGTCTTGGAACCGATGAGGCCGGTTCCGCCTATGATTACGATTTTCATGATAAAATCCTCCATTCGCGGCAGTTGCGTGCACAGCGTTGTTCAATTCATTTCCAAGGGTTGAATGCTGATGCTTAGTTCAGGCCAGCCTTTTCGAGGCCGTAGAGCTTGTCGGCCGAGCCGGGCACGGCCTTGAAGGCGATACTAGCACGGTTCCAGGAGTTGATGGTCATGATCGAGAACGTGAGATCGGCAATCTCCTTCTCTGAAAGCTGGCCGCGTACCCGCTCATAAAGCTCATCCGGAATGCCGCCTTCGGGAAGCTCGGTGACGGCTTCGGTCCAGGCAAGGGCTGCGCGTTCGCGCGGGACAAAGAGGTTCGATTCCCGCCAAATGGCGACATGGTAGAGGCGCAATTCGCTCTCGCCGTGAATCTTGGCTTCCTTCACATGCATGTCCAGGCAGAAGGCGCAACCATTGATCTGTGACGCGCGGATATTCACCAGATCGCGGATCTTCTGATCGATAACGCTGTCCTTCAGCGCCATGCTGAGGTCGGAAAGTTTTTTGAAGAATTCGGGGGACTGCTGGGCGTAGTTCAGGCGCTGAGTCATCGGCCTCTCTCCTTAATTAAGGACATTTGATATCCTTATGGATACAAGATATCCGCAATATCTGGACAGGCAAGCCATTCCTGCATAAGCTGCGGACATAAGGCTTATGTTCAGAAGTATGGGGACCAAATGGACATTGTTTGCGCGTTGCGGACGTTCCTGCGGGTCGCGGAGACCGGCTCCTTTTCGGCTGCGGCCGTTGATCTCAATCTGACGCAGCCCGCCGTGTCGCGGCAGGTTTCCGCCCTGGAGGCTTATCTGAACACGCGGCTTCTGCATCGCACGACAAGCGCGCTGGCGCTGACGGCTGAGGGCGAGCACATGATCCCGCTGGCGCTCAAGGTCATCGAAGCGGTCGATGCCCTTGGCGAAAACAGCAGCACCGAAGGCGCCATGGCATCGGGAAAGGTCAGGCTCAGCCTGCCCTCACCGCTCGGGCTTTACGTGAGCGACCGCCTGCAAAGCCTGCTCGAAAGCCACCCGGGACTGGCCGTCGAACTGCTCTTTCGGGAGGAGCCGTCGGATCTCGTCGGAGAGGGAATCGATCTGGAGGTCCGCCTTGGCACCGTCGCGGACAGCAGCCTGATCTGCCGCCGGATCGGCTGGACGACGGCCTTTCTCGTTGCAGCGCCCGGCTACCTGCAGACAAGGTCGACGCCGAAGACCCCGGAAGATGTCACTGGCCACGCCTGCATTTGCTACAGCCGTGGCGGTGATGGCCGCTCGTGGTCGTTTTCCAACGGAGCCGACGAGATTTCCGTGCGGATCGCACCGCGCTTGATCGCCAATAACTCCGTTGCGGTTCACCGCGCCGCTCTTTCAGGAGCTGGCCTTGCGATCCTGTCCCACCACCTTGCCGGCCCCGATATCGAGGCCGGCAGGCTGATAAACCTAATGCCGGATTTTCCACCGACGCGCCTGCCGATCAACCTGGTCTATCCATCCCGCCGCAGCATGCCGCTCCGCGTCAGGACAGCCATCGATTTCCTGGTAGAAGCAATCGGTGAGGATCCTCTGATGGCCTCGTCGAAGTGACGATCCCGCCCGTCCCAGCAGCACGTTCGCCGTACCTGCTTCCCCGGGTCGAGCGCCACACAAGGCTACCTTGGTCAAGCGATCGTGTTGAGAAGACACTTAGGCTAGAGGCGAAATGCTCTCATTTGTTCCCAAGCGTCGTACCCGTGTCTCCACGCCGGATAAACGCAATCAACACATTGAATTCTTTTGAAAAATGGTGGGTGATGTAGGGCTCGAACCTACGACCCGCTGATTAAGAGTCAGCTGCTCTACCAACTGAGCTAATCACCCGTTCGCGCTTGGCTGCGCGGTGTGACCGGGCGTATAAACAGGATCGCTCACCTTGTCCAGCGCCATGCGGAAAATTCTTCGATTAATTTCGAAGATTTTTCCGCATGGCTGAAATGCAATGAAATCAAAGGTCGAGCGTGCCCGTTGCGACGCGCACCGCCTGCCCGCCAATCCGGGCATTGGAGATCGTGCCGCCTTCGACATCCACATGCAGATGAATCAAGGATGGCCGGCCCATCTCGATACCCTGCTCGACGGCCATCGGATGATGACCATCCGGCAGCCGGTCGAAATGGTGGATCGCCCCCGAAAGTGCCGCAACAGCCGAGCCGGTCGCCGGGTCCTCGGCTATTCCCATGCCGCTCGCAAACATGCGGGCATGGAACCTCGCCGGATGGTTCACGCCGGCGCGGCAGTAGATGTAGGCAGAGGCGAGCGAGCCATCGACAAAGGGGACGGTGTTCTCCCAGAGCTGCGGATCGAACTCGAGCCGCATTGCCGCACCGACATCGTGAACAGGAACCAGCAGGAAAGGCACGCCGGCGGTCCAGAGCGACGGCACATGATTTTCGAAGCCGATCTCCGTCACCTTCAGCGACAGCGCGTTGGCGATGCCCAGCTTTTCAAGCGGCATATTGATCTGCTGGGATTTCCTCGGCAGGTCGAATTCGGCAAAGCTCGCCTCTCCTCTCCGCAGCCGGACCGCACAGCGCACAGGCCCGACATTTTCCTCAAGCACGGAAACGAGGTCCAGCGTCATGTCGCCGCCATGCGCCTGCTCCGCGAGCGCTATCGCCGTACCGACCGTCGGATGACCAGCGAAAGGAAGTTCGCGACCGGGCGTGAAAATCCTGAGCCTGGCGGTGTAGGCCGGATTGGCTGAAGCCTGCACGAACACAGTCTCCGAAAGGTTCATCTCGCGGGCGATCGATTGCATTGCTTCGTCGCTCAAATCCTCGCCGTCGAAGATGACGGCCAGCGGATTTCCGGCGAGTTTGCGGTCGGTGAACACGTCATAGACGCTGTAGCTGCGCGCCACATCGGCCTCCTTGTCTCTCGGTCCTCGGACCTGCAACCTGCCCGACCGCAGAAACGAGTGCAAGGCATTAAGCTTCGTTTCGGCGAGTGAAATACCAATCGATGACCGGCAGCATGCTGATGTTATAGGAATAGGTCGAATGATCGGCGGAGCGGATCGCGACGGCACCGGCGATCTCCTGATCCTCGGCCACCGTCATGTGCCTCTCGATTCGCCCGATAATCTCGTCTGCCGTCATGTCGAAGGTGAACATGCGGAAGATGGTGAGCGCCCGGCGAAAGTGGCTGGCATGGTAGCCTTCGCCCGGCCTGGCATCGGCAAGATCGAGCCCCGTTTCCTCCAACACCTCGCGGCGCATGTTGTGCTCCAGATCGCAGAAGCCGGAGACGATATCCTCCGGCTCGAGCGAACCGCAGGCGAAGTAGACCTGGCCCGGATTGGCCGTGTGTGCGCCCATGCGGATTGCCACCAGCGCGCCGTCCGAGCTCTCGATCACCGGATAGGCGAAGAGATGCATGGCGCCGCCGCGATCCTGCTGCCGGCGCCAATACATCAAGGTCGAAAAGGGAACGATGTATCCCTGCCCTGCAATACCGTCTTCTCCCAACGACAGCCGGTGCTGGAACACCATTCGGCCATCGAAGAGCGCCGGGTTTGCCCTTACTTCTGCCTCCCAGTTGCGGGCGATATCCTCGCGTTTTGCCTGACGGTAGGGATGTTCGCCGTCGAGCACACGAAGGTTGACGGCAGCCACGGGAAACACCGTCTTTTCCGGCGGCCAGCCGGCAAAATCCTCTGAAAAATGCATGTTCATCTCAAATCCAATGTCATCACGAGGGGGCAATGGTCGGAGGCTTTCGGCCGGTCCCAGCCGGTGCGCGGATAGCGCTCCGCTTCCTGGCCGGGCGGAAAGACGGTGCGGAACGGCTGGCCGCTGCGAATGATTTCCGGCTTTCTCTCGCCGTTCATTCTGGCGAGCGCCGGCGACAGCCAGATATAGTCGAGCTGGCAGAGCCATTGCTCCTCAGGACCGCGGGCGTGATAGAGCGTCCAGCGGTCGAGCGGATCGCGGCGGCGGGCGACGTTCTCGACAAAGCCGTCATGGCTGAAAACATCGAGCGCGCTTTCGGTCTCGTCCTGATGCTCGAAGCGATATCCGCTTCTGCGCGTCCCGATCACGTCGATACGCTCCTGATAGTCGTTCATGTCGCCGCAGATCGCGAAGTTCTTGTTGGCGGTATTTCCAGCGCCAAATCTGTTCTCGATGATCCGGCGCACCGCTGATGCCTCCGCCCGGCGGATTGGCATCGTCGCGTGCCTGCTGTCGACACCATTGGTGCGCGGCCCGTCCATCGATTTGAAGTGCACGACATAGAGCGACAAGGGGACGCCGCCGATCAAAAGGTCGAGCTCCAGGCAGTCGCGCTTGAAGATCTTGTCGTCGATACGGTTCGTGAGCGCCAGCTTGTCGTCGAAGAGATCAAGGTCGCGATAGGTCAGCGCGGCATGGCTCTTGATGTCGCGCAGCTCGATCTTCTGCCCGTCACGCGTCTCCTCGCGCATCAGCACCGCGACATCGATGCCGCGGCTGTCATTGCCTTCGACAAGATATCTCTGCCGGTAGCCATTTCCGACCATGCGGAACAGATAGCCGTATTCGAAAGCCTGCAGGGCGGCCATGTTGTCGATTTCCTGCAGGCAGAGAATGTCGGCATCGGCGTCGGCAATCGCCAGCGCCGTCATCTGGCGGGTGTCGTCGGTGGATGCGATGACGCGGGCCTGCTCGAGCTGCTGATAGACGCCCTCGCTCTGGACCTCGAACAGCTTGATGACCCGGTCCTGACGCAGCTGATTGCGAAAGCCGGTGAAATCGAAACGCGTCATCAGGTTTTCGACGTTGAATGTGGCTAGGCGAAGCGGCATCGGGCGTTTCCGGTTGGCGTTACGCCATTACTAGAGACGAAAGAAGCGTTCGGGAAGGCAGAAATCAAAGCCGCCATGCCGCGCGGATCGTAACCTTCAACGGCTCGCCGGGCAGCACTGCGATGCGGCTGAAGGCACGCAGCGACTGGCCGTTCTCAAGGGTGAGCTTCAGCGCGTAACGCTCGCCTTCGTAAAGAACGGATTCCGCCGTGGCCGCAATGCCCTCTGCCCCAAGCACGACGTCTTCGGGACGGACGAGCACATCGGCCTGCGACCCCTCGCCCGGCTGGCTTCCAATGATGGTCTGCAGCGCATTCCAATCAAGATCACGCTTGTCACCGATGGGAGACTGCACGGTCAGGATCGCGCCTCGCCCGACCAGTCCGCCGACGACCCGCCCCTCTGGGCGCGCGTAGATCTCGGCAGGCGGCGCGACCTGCAGCAGGTGGCCCTCGGACATCACCGCAACGTCCGTTGCAAGCGCCATCGCCTCGCTCTGGTCATGCGTCACATAGACCATGGTGGCGCCGGAGCGCTGGTGAAACTCACGGAAACTCTCTTCCATCTCCTGCTTCAGGTGCCGGTCGAGATTGGCGAGCGGTTCATCGAGGAGCACCACATCGGGCGATGTCACCAGGCAGCGCGCAAGCGCCACGCGCTGCCGCTGGCCACCGGAAAGATCGGCCGGACGCCGCTCGGCATAGTCGGCAAGCCGCACGGTCGAAAGGGCATCCCGCACCTTCCGGCGATAGGCTTCCCCCCCAATGCCGCGCACCTTCAGCGGATAGCCGACATTGTCGGCGACGCTCATGTGCGGCCAGAGCGCATAGGACTGGAAAACCATCGCCATGTTGCGCCGTTCGGGCGGCAGCGACTGCGACGCATCGGCAAGCAGCCGCTCGCCGAGATGGATCGAGCCGTCGGTCGGGGTCTCGAAGCCGGCGATCATCCTGAGCACCGTTGTCTTGCCGCAGCCGGAAGGTCCGAGCAGCGCCAGGAACCCGCCTTCGCGAACCTCGAGCGAAAGCGCGCTGACCGCGGGCTTTCCGGTGCCGAAATCCTTGCTGACGTGGTTGAGGATCAGCTTCGCCAAGGCACCACTCCCTTCGGCAGCCGCTTGGCCAGCAATTCCAGCAGCAACATCATGAAAATGACCATCAGCACGACGAGCACGGAAAGCGCCGAGGCTAGGTCGGAACTGCCGCTGTCGTCGAGATTGTAGATCGCGACACCGAGGGTCTGGGTGCCCGCGGACCAGAGCAGCGCCGAAATCGTCAGCTCGTTGCAGGCAATCAGGAAGACGAGGATGACCGAGGCACCCGCAGCCGGAGCGACCAGCGGCACGATGATGTCCCTGAGTCGCCGGAAGAAGCCTGCACCGGAAAGCCGCGCCGCCTCCTCCAGTGCCGGATCGAGCTGGTGGAAGGCGCTGACGACCGGTTTCAGGCTGACGGCAAAGAAGCTCGAGAAATAGGCAATCAGGATGATCCAGATCGTGCCGTAAAGCGTGACGTTGAGGACCGGCAGCGGCGCGGCAAAAACCAGGATGAAGCACACAGCCATGACGATGCCCGGAAGCGAATAGGGAATCTCGATCAGGCTCGATATGGCACGCGCGATTGCATCCTTGCGCCGCGTCAAGACATAGGCCGCCAGCACCGTCACCAGAAGGAGACCAACTGCTGTTCCAGCCGCAAGAGAAAGCGAATTGACGAATGCCGTGCGCGTCACGGTCTGTCGGAAGAGAATCTCCTCGAAGGCATGCAGCGTCATGGTCTTGAAGGTGAGCGGCACGCCATAGGCCGGCACCAGGGCGCCCGCAACCAGCGCGAAGAACGGCGCGGCCAGCATGAAGAACAGGACGATCCAGAGCAGCGGCGTGAACAGCAGCTTCCACGTCCCCAGCTCGAATGCGGCTGTCGCGCCGGAAAGGCCGAGGACGCGATAATCCCGGCCGCGCAGGGCCCGATCCTGGATTGCAAGTCCCACGACGGAAATGGTCGCGATGATCGCCGACAGCAACGCCACGTCGCCGAAGGTGCGGCTGGTGAAAGCGGTGAACTTGGAAAAGATCAGCGTCGGCAGCGTGAAGATCGAGGCGGGGATGCCGAGGATCGCCGGAATTCCGAAATTGCCGGTACAGGAGACGAAGGAGATCGCCGCACCGGCAATGACACCGGGCAGTGACAGCGGCAGGATGACGTCACGAAAGACCTGCAGGCTCGAGGCGCCGGAAAGCCGCGCGGCTTCGACGCCGTCGCGCGGTAGCGCCATCAACCCTGCCCTCAGCGCCAGATAGACGAGCGGCGCATGCTGCACGCCGTAAAGCAACGCGATGCCGCCCACCGAATAGAGCGGCTGTGGAGAGCCGAGTGGTGGGGCGATATGCAGCGCTTTCAGAAGCGGGCTCGACGGACCGGACATCTGCACCCAGGCAAGCGCGGTGACCTGCGGCGGAATCATCATCGGCAGCACGAAGAAGAAGCTGAGCGGCCCTTTGGCGGGGATGTCGGTGAGGGTCAGCAAATAGGCGAAACCGCAGCCGATGATGAGGGAAATAATGGTTCCGAGGATTGCCGTGACAATGGTGTAATAAACCGCCGACCAGACCATGGGATCGGACAGAACCACCATCACGCCGCCATTGGCAAAGGCCGAGATGCCGACGATTGCGAGCCGCGCCAAGGGCAGCACGCTCAGGAAAAGAACCACACTGACAATAAAAGGAAACAGCCAGGCGGGCTGGCTGTTTCCTGGACGTACGTATCCTTGCATGGACCGATCAGTTCGAACCGAACATGCCGGAGAAGGTCTTCAGGTCCTGGTCCGTGTTCTTCAGCGCTTCGGCGGCGTTGACCGGCAGAACCTTGATGGTGTCGCGTGCCGGGAAGCCTTCCGGCAGCTTCATGCCGTTGCGAGCCGGAATGTAGCCAAGCTTCAAGAAACCTTCCTGGCCCTTTTCGGAGAGAACGTAGTCGACGAACTTCTTGGCGGCGTCGACGTTCTTCGCGCTGGCGAGAATGCCGACCGGCTCGGTGACGGTCGAAACGCCTTCGCTCGGGAAGACGAACTCGACCGGAGCGCCCTTGGCCTTTTCGCGGATCGGCAGGTAGTCGACGACCATGCCGTAAGCCTTCTCGCCCGAAGCGACGGACTTCAGGACGACGCCGTTGCCGCCGGAAGCGCTCGCGCCGTTCTCGGCGAGCGCCTTGTAGTAGTCCCAGCCAAGGCCCGGAACGGCGGCCAGCGTCTGTGCGTGGATCAGGGCTGCACCCGAAGCGAGCGGGCTCGGCATGGTGACGAGGCCCTTGGCCTCCGGCTTCGTGAGATCCTTCCAGCTCGTCGGCTTCATCGAAGCGGACGTGTTGTACATGATGCCGGTGGTGATCAGCTTGGTGGAGTAGTAATAGCCGTCGGCGTCGTAGAGCCCGGCGTCGTAGTTGGCGGCCTCCGGCGACTTGTAAGCCATCAGCTTGCCGTCTTCCTTGAGGCGCTCCAGCGTCACGACGTCGGCGATCAGCAGGACGTCGGCAACCGGGTTGCCGGCCTGGATTTCGGCCTGAAGCTTGGCCATGATCTTCGGCGTGCCGTCGCGAACCCAATCGACCTTTATGTCGGGATTGGCGGCCATGAAACCATCAACCGTCGCCTGCGCATCTTCGTTCGGCTGGCTGGTATAAAGCACGAGATTTGCGGCCTGGGCCGAAACGGAGACGAGACCGGCCGCCAGCAGCGCGGCAAAGGCGGAGAGCTTCTTCATGGCTATTTCCCTCATGATGAACATGAGGCGTTCCATAGACAGGCCGAATAACATGATTGTGACACTCGGCTAACGGCCACCGTGAATACATGGGCGTGAGAGGCTGTACTTGACCGTGACGGTATCCCGCTATTTTCTAACCCACGTTTCGATTTTTCGATTTTTAAGGTGAGGAGAGCGACTATGGAATATCGCCAGCTGGGCCGCTCCGGTCTCAGGATTTCGACCATGACGATGGGCACGATGACCTTCGGCGGCAAGACCTGGGCGAAAGCCGTCGGCGAGCTCGGCGTTTCCGACGCCCGCCGCCTCGTCGATATATGCCTCGATGCCGGCGTCAATCTGATCGACACCGCCGATGTCTATTCGGCCGGTCTCTCCGAGGAAATCCTTGGCGAAATTCTCGGCGGGCAGCGCAAGAACGGCGTGCTGATCGCCACCAAGGCCCGCTTCCCGATGGGCGATGGGCCGAACGACGCCGGTTCGTCGCGGCAGCACCTCATCGCCGCCTGTGAAGCCAGCCTGAAGCGCATGAAGACTGATGTCATCGATCTCTACCAACTCCACGAGTGGGACGGCCAGACGCCGCTGGAAGAAACGATGGAGGCCCTGGACACGCTCGTGCGGCATGGCAAGGTCCGTTACATTGGCTGCTCGAATTTCTCGGGCTGGCACATCATGAAGGCGCTCGGCGTCTCCAGGGAATACAAATACCAGCGCTTCGTCAGCCAGCAGATCCACTATACGCTCGAAGCCCGCGATGCCGAATACGAGCTGCTTCCGATTGCCGTCGATCAGGGTCTTGGCGTCCTGGTCTGGAGCCCGCTTGCCGGTGGCCTGCTTTCCGGAAAGCATCGCCGCAATCAGGCGACGCCCGAGGGCACGCGCCAGTTCGCCGGCTGGACCGAACCACCGATCCGCGACGAAAACCGCCTCTGGAATATCGTGGAAACGCTGGTCTCGATTGCCGAAAGCCGCGGCGTGTCGGCGGCGCAGGTCGCGCTCGCGTGGCTGATCGGTCGCAAGGCCGTGACTTCGGTCATCATCGGCGGCCGAACCGAGGCGCAGTTCAAGGACAACCTCGCTGCCGCCGACCTGAAGCTGACAGACGACGAACGCAAGCGCCTCGACGACGTCAGTGTGCCGCCGGTAATCTATCCTTACTGGCACCAGCTCAATACGGCGAAAGACCGTTTGGGCGAGGCGGACATGGAATTGTTCGCCCCGCACCTGAAATAATAGGCTTCGAAGAGATCGGCGCCGTTCAGGCGCCGATTTCCTTTGCGATCAGCCGGCCGAGACGGCCGATGCCTTCCTCGATCATCTGATCGTTGGCGCACGAGAAGCTGACGCGGATCGTGTTCTCGCCCGAGCCGTCGGCAAAAAACGCCTTGCCCGGAACGAATGCAACCTTGGCGGTCTCGATCGATTTCGCGAGCAGCGCCGCGCCATCCATGCCCTTCGGCAGCGTGATCCAGATGAACATGCCGCCTTCCGGCTTCGTCCAGCGGATACCTTCAGGCATGTGCTTTTCGAGCGCGGCTAGCGTGCAATTGCGCCGATGGCTATAGGCGGCCTTGATCTTGGCGACTTGCGCATCGAAACCGCGCTCTGCAACCTGGGCAATCGCCATCTGGTTGATCGTCGAGGAATGCAGATCGGCGGCCTGCTTCATAAGTACGAGCTTACGGATGACCGGCGCGTTGGCGACAATGAAGCCGACGCGAAGGCCGGGCGCCAGCGTCTTGGAGAAGCTGCCGCAATAGATCGTGCGCGTATCGTTGATATGGCCCTTCTTGGCAATTTCCAGCGCCAGGATCGGCGGGATCGCCTCGCCATCATAGCGCAGCGACTGGTAGGCGGCGTCCTCGATAACAGCGATGTCGAGTTCTTCTGCAAGCTCCAGAACTTTTTCGCGGCCTGCGCGATCGACCGTTTCGCCGGTCGGATTCGAAAAATCGGCGGACAGATAGGCGAACTTCACCTTGCCGCCATTCTGGGCCGCCGTCGCACGGTAGGATTCGGGCGTCCGGTTGCCGTTCGGCGTCAACTGGTCGTAAGACGGCTCATAGGCGTTGAAGGCCTGCAGCGCTCCGAGATAGGTCGGCCAGGTTACGAGTGCGGTATCTTTCGGCGACAGGAAAAGCTTGCCGAGATAATCGAGACCCTGCTGTGAGCCAGAAACGATGAAGACATTGTCGAGGCCGCAGGGGATGCCCAGCGCCGCCATCTGCTTGACCAGCCATTCGCGGAGCGGCTTGTAGCCTTCGCTCACCGAGTATTGCAGCGCCGAGTTGACGGCAGCGCTCTCGAAAATATCGGCATAGGCGGCCTTGAATTCCTTGTCGGGAAACAGCGCCGGATCCGGAATGCCGCCGGCGAAGGATATGATGTCCGGCTGCTCGAGAAGCTTCAGAAGCTCACGGATTTCCGATGCACGCATGCGCGACGAACGGGTCGCAAAGATATTGTCCCAATTCAACATGGGAGTTTCCTCGTAATTTTTTGTCGTTTGCGGACCAAATCACGCAACAAAAATTAAGTCAAGAATGCTGACCTATTTTCTTGTAACAGTGACAAGTTTCAGGTCTTGTATTCGAAAGCGGCATTGACAGGAATAGCGAGGCGCTGGAAATCGAGCGGGTCTTGACCGACTAACGTTATTTTCTTACCTTTTTTCTATCGATAAGGATCGGGTAAGAATGGCGACGGCAACACTATCTGCGAAATTTCAGATTTCCATCCCCAAGGAAGTCCGCGACCGGCAGCACTGGTCGGCGGGGCAGGAATTCGTCTTTGTCCCCAAAGGCAAGGGCGTCCTGCTGATGCCGGTCCCAGAATTGAATGATCTTCGTGGGCTTGCAAAGGGAGCAAACCCCGAGAATTACCGCGA
Source organism: Rhizobium sp. SVR5-9E (assembly GCF_056755095.1). Classification (NCBI taxonomy): domain Bacteria; kingdom Pseudomonadati; phylum Pseudomonadota; class Alphaproteobacteria; order Hyphomicrobiales; family Rhizobiaceae; genus Rhizobium; species Rhizobium sp. SVR5-9E. The sequence continues at coordinate 58,006 of NZ_JBNDHS010000002.1, forward strand.
CAGAAACGATCGCTTTTGATGCGTGTGGTCGATAGCTCCGCCTGGATCGAATGGCTGGTTCACGGCAAGTTGGCCAAACGCCTTCAAGACGAGATGCCTGATCGAAGCCAATGCATCGTTCCGACGATCGTGCAGTTCGAACTCGCAAAATGGCTTGAGCGGGAACGCGGCGAAGAGGCTGTCGATAGTTTCTTCGCCTACACGACCACATGCATCGTTGTACCGCTAGAAACGATGCTCGCCCGGCGCGCAGCGGAGATTTCGGCCGCTCACAGGCTGGCTATGGCCGATGCTATCATCTATGCGACCGCAGAGCTTCACGATGCCGATATCTTGACACTGGACGCACACTTCAAGGACCTCGATCACGTCGTATATTTCGAGAAGAACGTATGACCTCTTCATTCTACGACGAAAACGCCGAGACTTATGCCTCGCGAAACCGGAAGCTGCCGAGGGCGAGGCTCGATGCGTTTCTCACGGCCCTCACCGACGGCGCCAGGATCTTGGAGCTCGGCTGCGGCGGCGGGCAGGACAGCGCCTACATGCTCTCCAAAGGATTCGACGTGACTCCAACGGACGGCTCGGCGGAACTGGCCAAGCAGGCGGAGAAGCTGCTCGCCAGACCGGTGAAAGTCATGCGCTTCGAAACGCTCGATGCCGAAAGCGAATTCGACGGTGTGTGGGCCGAGGCCAGCCTGCTGCACGTGCCGCGCGCGGATTTGCCAGCCACACTCGCCCGCATCTGCCGTGCACTGAGCGATGGCGGCGTCTTCCATGCAAGCTTCAAGGCGGGAACGGCAGAGGGTCATGACAGCTTCGGCCGCTATTACAACTATCCTTCCGCGGCCTGGCTTTCGGGATTGCTGTCTGCCGGCGGCTGGCAGAACATCAGCATCGACGAAGCCGATGGTAGCGGCTACGACAACAAGCCGACGCGCTGGCTTTTCGTGAGGGCTCGCAAATAGCAAGGGCCGGGAGCGTTTTCCGCTCCGCAAAACCGCCTTACGCTGGAGTGATGGAACGTACCGTCCCGTTGTTGTCCACGACACAGGCGAACTTGCGGCCACCCGCGTCGAGATCGACGCCATATGTGACCGCGTCGAGCTGCCGCGAGCTGACAGGGAGAACCTTGCTGCCAGTCGTACCGGCGCTACCTGCGGCAGCATTGGCGCACATCAGTTGCAGATCCGCCGGCGCCGTCTGCAAGCTGGTTCGCGACATGTCCGTCGGTGGCGGTGACGACGATTGGCAGGCACCAAGAAGTGCCGCCGCAACCGAAATGAATGCCATCGTCCAGTTCAAACGCCCGCTCATAGGTGCCCCCAACACGTCCGCCTCCGTTCATTCCTCAAAACGCGCCCTCGCCGGCCTTGCCGTCCAGTCGTCAGATTCCCCTGTAGAGCGCCGCCCCTTGCATCAAGACGATGACCTTCGCGCCAACCGAGACCCGTGAGTACAGGTCGACAACATCGTCGTTGTTCAGCCGGATGCAGCCGGAGGAAACGTCGAGCCCGATCGTCCACGGTTCAATCGTTCCGTGAATGCGGTAGATCGTGTCGTTGTCGCCTTCGTAGAGATACATCGCACGGGGACCGAGCGGATTGTCGGGCCGGCCGCCTGGCATCCCGGCTGCCCATTTGGCCGCATTCGGGTCGCGCGCCACCATTTCCGGCGGCGGTGTCCAGGTCGGATTTTCCGCCATTCGACCGACCCGCACGATGCCGGCCCAACCGAACCCTTCCCGCCCGACGCCGATGCCATAGCGTATCGCCTGTCCTCCCGGCTGCACCAGATAGAGAAAGTGCTGGTTGCCGTCGATGATGATCGTCCCCGGCTCCTCGGCCGTGCGGAATGTTACGAGCTGCCTTCGGAACGCCTCGGGCAACTGCTTGTTGCGGGCATAGAGCTGCCTGGCCTTCTTCTTGTCGTAGTCGACCCACTTGCCCGCTCTGGCGTCGTAAATCTGCGTCTGGGCAAGAGCAGCAACAGACGCCAGGCAAAGGCCGGCGGCAAGAAGCGCAAACCCGAATTTCCGTGCCCTGGAAGCAGTCGCAAGGCGTGAGGTGCCAGAGATCGCCGTCATTGTTTTGCCCACCCCTCGACGCGCGCGGCATTTTGCTCGACCCATTTTTTCGCATAGTCGAGCGGCGCCTGGCGCTCGACCCCGAGCGCATAACTCATCCCTGTCACCTCGTCGGAGGAGAAATCTACCTTATCGAGGAATTGCGCGATCTCGGGACGCTTCTTCGCAAAAGTCGACGCGTAGGCGATCTGGAAGTGCGCCGCGTCCCAGGCGGTGGTAGCGCTCGACTTGCTGATCCAGAGCGGGTCTTGCGCGGAGACCAGTTTCCACTTCGCCGGATCATGCGCAGGCTCCTCGAGCCTGGTCAGTTCGTGTAGCTGGAAAACGTGGTGCGGTGCGTAGCAATAGAACACCATCGGCCGGTCGGTCGCCACGGCCGCATCGACGGCCGCCATCGCAACCTCTTCCTCCGCCTCGACGAGAGTCAGGTTCGACGCGTAGCCGTAGCTGTTCGCCCTCACCCGCTCGATCCCGGTCGAAAGCCAGGTGGGAGCGCCGATCCACATCTCGCCCCGGCCATCGCCGTCGGTATCCAGTACCTTCGTCTTTTCGGGATCGGTGAGATCGGCGACCGACTTGATGGTCTTCGCCGCCGCTGCAGTCGCGCACAGTCCCTGCCAGGCGGCGACGCTCTTGTTGCTCAGCGTCACTTCGCCCTTCTCATCCACGTACTTCTTGACGAGGTCGTCGAAATTCGGCCGCCACACCTCCGGCTGGACATCGACTTTGCCGGTCTCCATCCCGACGAACGACGTCATCGTCCCCATGGCCTGCACGTCCACCTGCAGCCCGAAGGTCTTTTCGATGCCGACCTTAAGGATGTTGGCTGTCGCCTGTCCCGAAGGCCAGTTCGGCGCGGAGATTGTCAGGTCGGCCGCCACCGACGGAAATGCCGCAAGCAATGTCGCAACGGCGGCCAACGTCAGAAAATTCGATGCATTTCGCTTCACAGTCCCATCCCCCGGAAATCCAGAACGTACTGCATGCCATGCGATCGATGACTGCCACATGGGGCGTGGGTACGCCCGGGTCCCTCCGCTGAGCCCCCCGCTCAAGGCAAAAGCCAGTCATTTGCCGGCGAGGATGCATCAGCTTGATCACCCGCGTCAACTTGTCGTTGCCCATTTTGTCCGCAGTACAGGCCCAAAACGGCCTTAGATCCCGAAAAATCACACAAAAAAGAAGCCGGGACATGCCCGGCTTCCTCTCATTCAGTAGACGTTAAGGCCTTAGTTGACCGACTTGTCGACCACCTTGTTCTTCCCGATGCCCGCATCGCCAAAGGCGTGCAGAGCGACAAACGGGGATCGGCAAGCTCCTTAGTTGACCGACTTGTCGACCAGCTTGTTCTTGCCGATCCACGGCATCATGCCACGGAGCTTGGCGCCGACTTCTTCGATCTGGTGGCTGTCGTTGTTGCGGCGGATGCCCTTGAAGCGGGCCATGCCCGAACGGTATTCCTGCATCCATTCGGAGGTGAACTTGCCGGTCTGGATGTCCTTCAGGACGCGCTTCATCTCGGCTTTGGTCTCTTCGGTGATGACGCGCGGACCGGTGACGTATTCGCCCCACTCGGCCGTGTTCGAGATCGAGTAGTTCATGTTGGCGATGCCGCCTTCGTAGATCAGGTCGACGATGAGCTTCACTTCGTGCAGGCACTCGAAATAGGCCATTTCCGGAGCATAACCGGCCTCGACCAGCGTTTCGAAGCCAGCGCGGATGAGCTCCACGAGACCGCCGCAGAGAACGACCTGCTCGCCGAAGAGGTCGGTTTCGCATTCTTCGCGGAAGTTGGTCTCGATGATGCCGGAGCGGCCGCCGCCGACGCCGCAGGCGTAGGAGAGAGCAAGTTCAAGGGCATTGCCGGAAGGGTTCTGGTTAACGGCAACGAGGCAGGGAACGCCGCCGCCCTTCTGGTATTCGCCGCGAACCGTGTGGCCCGGACCCTTCGGGGCGATCATGACGACGTCGACGGAAGCCTTCGGCTCGATGAGGCCGAAGTGGACGTTGAGGCCGTGCGCGAAAGCGATCGCTGCGCCGTCGCGAATGTTGGGAGCGATTTCCGACTTGTAGATGTCGGCCTGCAGTTCGTCCGGCGTTGCCATCATCATCAGATCGGCCCACTTGGCGGCTTCGGCAACGGTCATGACCTTGAAGCCGTCAGCTTCGGCCTTCTTGACGGTCGGCGAACCGGCCTTGAGCGCAATGACGACGTTCTGGGCGCCGCTGTCCTTCAGGTTCAGCGCATGCGCGCGGCCCTGCGAACCGTAGCCGATGACGGCGACCTTCTTGGACTTGATGAGATTGAGATCGGCATCACGATCATAATAGACGCGCATTGATTTTTCCTTCCCTTTGCTTGTCTTGTTGATTGGAAACAGCGGAACTCAGCTCAGAGCCGGCATTTCCGCCAAAACCTTGTCCGTGCCGTAAAGCCGAAGGAAGGCGGTGACTGCCCTCTCCGCCTGCTGCGCGGTATCCTTGAGGCCCGGTTCGCCGAGCAGCATGCGCACATGCAGATCGGAGACGATCAGGCCGTAAAGTGTGCGATATGCCTCATCGGCATCATGAAAACGCAGCAGCCCTGACCGCTTGCCAGCGTCAATCAGCGCCATGGCGCGGCGGTCAATCTGCCGGCGGCCGCGCTCCAGGAGCAATCTTCCAAGTTTCGAGCCGTCGCGGTTCGACTGGCCGATCGCGAGCCGGTTCAATGCAAGTGAAACATCTCCGGCCAGCACGTCCAGCAAATCCCGCGCAAAGATTACAACATGATCATGCAGGCTCGCAGCCGTCAGGCGTTCGCCGCCGCGCTCGAACGTGCGCACCTTGCTGGCCTGATAGGCGATCATGGCCGAAAGAAGACCGTCGCGGTCACCGAACCACTTGTAGAGGCTTTCCTTGGAGCAGTTGGCAGCACGCGCGACCCCGGAAGTCGTCAGGGCTTTCTCCCCGCCATCGACGAGAAGCTGCAACGCCTGCTCCAGAACGGCGTTCTGACGCGGCGAAAATTCGCTGGGCTCCAACGATTCAGCAAACACGATAAGCACTCCCCCATACGTACCGTACGGTACGGTTCACGAGGGTTTATCGCGCAGAAGCGCTCCCCCGTCAATAGTCTCACGGAGACCCGAAGGACAAATTTTTCGCAGGACACGCGCCGTTTTATTCGGCAGCGCTCAGCACGGCATCGACATCGCGTGCCGGCGACAGGCCGTAGAGACGGCTGTACTCCCGGCTGAACTGCGACGGGCTCTGGTAGCCGACGCGGTGACCGGCGGTCCCGGCATCCAGTCTCTCGATCAGCATCAGCCGCCGCGCCTCGTGCAGGCGAAGCTGCTTCTGGTATTGCACAGGCGTCATCGCCGTTATCGCCTTGAAGTGATGATGGAAGGACGAGACGCTCATATTGACGTGCTCGGCGAGGTCCTCGATGCGCAGCGTCCTTGCAAAGTTCTCCCGGAGCCAGCCGATGGCACGCGCGATCCGGTTGCCGTGACTGTCGGCCATGGCGAGGTTGATCAGCTGATCACCGGCCGGTCCGATCAAGATGCGGTAAAGGATTTCCTGTTCGATCAGCGGCGCCATCGCCGGGATATCGTCCGGACTATCGAGCAAGCGAAGCAGCCGTACAGCAGCGTCGAGAAGCTGCGGCGTCGCGTCATTCACGACGATCCCGCGCTGACCAGGGGTGGTCGCTGCCGGCCGCTGGATGTTCGCACGGCTGAGCAGATCAAGCAGTTTCTCGCTGTTGATGGCAAAGGTCAGGCAGAAGTGCGGGACCTCCGGGCTGGCCTCGACCACCCTCCACACGACGGGCAGGTAGAGCGACGTCAGGAGGTAGGAGCCGGGGCCGTAGTTGATCGTGTCCGTGCCAAGCTGCACGCTCTTTGCACCTTGAACCACCATCGCAAAACACGGGCGATAGCTGCCGTGGCATGGCGCGCTCGGTGTCGTGCGACGGCTAATCCCGAGCCCTTCGATGCCCGTCTGGAACTCGCCCTCGCCGGATGCGAACCGGGCTGCGATCGATGCGATCTCCTGATATCGGTTGAACGGCAGTGTCATGCGGATAGCTCTCTGATGAAGGACGGCCGGGCGGCGCGGCTGCTCCCTATCTAGAATGCATTCAGCCTTTGGCAAATACCCCGCGCCTTCACTTTTGCAGGATCGGGCAAAAAGGCTGGAGGATCGCTCTAACGCCCGCGACGGCTTGTAGGGCATAACTGCGCCATCCTCTCCACCCCCGCGAAAAGAAGGATTTTTCCATGCCTATTGCTAGAGGCTATGCCGCTACTGACGCATCCAAGCCGCTGACGCCCTTTACCTTCGAGCGCCGCGACCCCAACCCCGACGACGTCGTCATCGACATCAAGTTCGCCGGCATCTGCCATTCGGACATTCATACCGTCCGCAACGAATGGAAGAATGCCGTCTATCCGATCGTCCCGGGCCATGAAATCGCCGGTGTCGTATCGGCCGTCGGTTCGGCCGTGACCAAGTTCAAGGTCGGCGACCGTGTCGGCGTCGGCTGCTTCGTCGATTCCTGCGTCGGCTGTGCTACCCGCGACGTCGACAACGAGCATTACATGCCGGGCCTCGTCCAGACCTACAACAGCGTCGAAGTCGACGGCAAAACCGCCACGCAGGGCGGCTACTCCGACTCGATCGTCGTCAAGGAAGGCTACGTCCTGTCGATTCCGGACAACCTGCCGCTCGACGCTTCCGCACCGCTGCTTTGCGCCGGTATCACCCTCTACTCGCCGCTGCGTCACTGGAATGCCGGCCCGGGCAAGAAGGTCGCGATCGTCGGCATGGGTGGTCTCGGCCATATGGGCGTGAAGCTCGGCGCCGCCATGGGTGCCCATATCACGGTTCTCTCCCAGACGCTGTCGAAGAAGGAAGACGGCCTGAAGCTCGGCGCCAAGGAATACTACGCCACGAACGACGCCTCGACCTTCGAGAAGCTCGCAGGCACCTTCGACCTGATCATCTGCACGGCCGGCGTCGCGATCGACTGGAATGCCTACCTCGGCCTGCTCAAGGTCAATGGCTCGATGGTCATCGTTGGCGCCCCGGAACATCCGATCCCGGTTCACGCCTTCGCCCTGATCCCCGGCCGCAAGAGCCTGTCCGGCTCGATGATCGGCTCGATCAAGGAAACCCAGGAAATGCTGGACTTCTGCGGCGAGCACAACATCGTCTCGGAGATCGAGAAGATCAACATTCAGCAGGTCAACGAAGCCTACGAGCGCGTACTCAAGAGCGACGTCCGCTACCGCTTCGTCATCGATATCGCCTCACTGGCAGCATGATACTCGCTTTAGTCATGCTCGGGCCTGTCCCGAGCATCTGCAAACGCCGAATTTATTGAGAGCTAGCAGATCATCGGCACAAGGCCGAGGATGACGTCGACTAAAGCAAGCGCTCTATCTCGACAGGCAAAGGCGGCTCTTGGAGCCGCCTTTTCTACTTCTCCTCCCGCATGGTTTCCTTCTGGGTAATCAGCCGGGCGCTGTGCTTGCCGCTCAGAAAGATCCAGAGCCAGTTCCAGGCGACGGCGAAGCGCGACCGCGTGCCGATGAGGAAGTAGATATGGGCGATGCCCCATACCCACCAGGCAAGCCACCCCTTCAATTTGATGCTGCCGAAATCGATGATCGCCGCACTCTTGCCGATGGTCGCGAGACTGCCCTGATGGCTGTAGCGGAACGGCGCTGCCATGGTTCTCCCCGCAATCCGCGCCCGGATAACCCTTGCCACATAGGTGCCCTGCTGCTTTGCGGCAGGCGCAATCCCAGGTACCGGCGAGCCATCCTCCCGCTTCACCGAGGCCGTATCGCCGATGACGAAGACATCGGGAAAGCCCGGCGCCGTCAGGTTCTTCTCGACCACCACGCGCCCCGCCCGGTCAGCCGGAACATCAAGCCACTTCGCGGCGGGCGACGCCTGGACGCCGGCGGCCCATACGATCGTCCGGCTGGCGATGAACCGCTCGCCGATCATCACGCCTTCAGCCGTGCAGTTCGTCACCATCTCTCCGAGATGAACCTCGACGCCGAGTTTTTCCAGCGCATGCTGGGCGTAAGCGGAAAGCTCCTCGGCAAAACTCGGCAAGACGCGCGGCCCGGCTTCCGCCAACACGACCCTGGTCTTGCGCGTATCGATGTTGCGGAACTCCTCCGGCAGGATGTGATGCGCAAGCTCGGCGATGATGCCTGCCAGTTCGACCCCGGTCGGGCCGGCGCCCACGATCGTGAAGGTCAGCAGCGCATCCCTGACGGCCGGATCGCTTTCCAGTTCGGCCCGCTCGAAGGCGAGCAGCATGCGACGGCGGATCGTCGTTGCGTCCTCGAGCGTCTTCAGCCCCGGCGCGACGGGCTCCCATTCGTCATGTCCGAAATAGGCGTGCGTTGCGCCGGTCGCAAGCACCAGCGTGTCGTAAGGTAAGGTCACGCCATTCCGTAAGGTAATGACCTTGGCAGCCGTGTCGACCCCAGTCACCTCGCCGAGCAGCGTCGTCACATCGGATCGATCGCTGTAAAGCTGCCGGATCGGCCAGGCGATTTCGGAGGTCGAAAGGATCGTCGTTGCGACCTGATAGAGCAGCGGCTGAAAAAGATGGTGATTGCGGCGATCGACCAAGGTGATCTTCGCTCCCGCACCCCTGAGCTCGTTGACGAGTTGCAGCCCGCCGAAGCCGCCGCCGACAACGACGACACGATATTCGCTCATGACATACCTACCCTTTCGCGATTTCGCTGCGGAAGATGTCGGCTTTCGTAAAAGGGCTTTCAACCGCTGGGCCGGAATAGCTGCCCGCCTCAGCCGGCATAGCTGACCGGGATCGCTGTACCGCCCTTCAACAGCTCCATGGAGATCGACGCCGAGACGTCGAACAGTTCGATCTTGCGGACGATCTGCTTGTAGATGATGTCGTAATGCTCGACGCGCGGCAGGACGATCTTCAGGATGTAATCCTGATTTCCGGTCAGCCGGTGGGCTTCGACGATTTCAGGAATGCCGCTGATCGCCCTGCGGAAGCTCTCGATCCATTCGTCGGAATGATGCGCCGTCTTGATCAAAGCAAAGACCGTCGTCGGCACGCCCATCTTCTCACGGTTGAGCACAACGATGCGCCTGGCGATATGGCCGCTCTCCTCAAGGCGCTGGATACGCCGCGAGCAGGCAGAAACCGAAAGCGCAACCCGTTCCGCGAGAACACTCACGGAAATACCGGCATCCGTCTGCAGAAGGTCGAGAATCTTTCGGTCGCGATCATCAAGCATTGCTAAAGTTTACGTTGGCGCTGATTTTTTGCACGATATGATAAAAATGCACAAAGTCATAGAGCCCGGTTATAAAGACGATCAAAGAATGCAAACATTCGGCGCAAGGACTGATGCATGCTTTGGGCAATCGAATCCGGGGGATGGGAGCAAGGAATATGCAGACAATCGGCCTGATCGGCGGCATGAGCTTTGAAAGCTCGGCGGTCTATTATCGTCTGGTCAACGAGATGGTTCGCGAACGCCTGGGCGGCCTGGCCTCGGCCGAACTTGTCATGCATTCCGTCAACTTCGAAGAAATCGTCGAAATGCAGAAGGCAGGGGATTGGGATGCCGCCGCCGCCCGCCTCGGCGATGCCGCGCTTCGCCTGCAGATTGCCGGCGCCCGCTGCATCCTCATCTGCACCAACACCATGCATCTCATCGCCGACCAGGTGGCTTCACGGATCTCTGTTCCGCTCATCCACATCATCGATGAGACCGCACGCTCGTTGAAGGTTGCGGGACGCAAACGTCCCCTGCTCCTCGCAACGCGCTACACGATGGAGCACGGCTTCTATTCGGGTCGCATGAAGCGCCTGGGTGTCGACGTCATGGTCCCGGAGGCCGCTGACCGCACCACCGTTCACGACATCATCTTCAACGAGCTGTGCTCCGGAAAGGTCCTCGACAGATCACGGGCGAAGCTGATGGAGATCATCGAACGCGAGCGCGCCAAGGGCGCAGACAGCATCATTCTCGGCTGCACCGAGATCTGCCTGATCCTCGATCCAAACAAGCTGCCCCTGCCCGGCTTCGACACGACTGCGATCCATGCCAAGGCTGCCGTCGATTTTTCGATCGGCGAAGAGCAGAGCGACGAAACCGAAGCAGCCTGAGCAATTACTTGACTCAGTCAATTAATTAGAGGACAAAGTCTCTTATCGGGAGACTTTGTCATGCACGATTCCGCCCTTATCGAAGCGGCGCGAGACTTCAGCCGTTTCTATACGAATTTCCTCGGTGTCCTGAACAAGGCCTATCTCGACACGCCCTTCACCCTGACGGATGCACGGGTGCTGTTCGAGATCGGCTCGCATGACGGCATAAGCGCCGTGACGCTCGCCCGCGACCTTCATCTCGATCCGGCCTATCTCAGCCGTATCCTGAAGCGCTTTCGTGCGGATGGCCTCATCGAGACCCAGGCCGATCCTGCCGATCTGCGCAGCCAGATCATCAAAGTCACCGTTAAGGGACATCAGCAATTTCAGGAGCTTGGGCGCCGCTCGAATGCGCAGATTGCCGAACGCTTCGACGTGCTTGCCCTCGGCGAGCCGCAACGCGTCGTCAACGCCATGCAGACCATCCGCTCGCTGCTCGACCCGAACGGCAGGCCGAACCCTGCGATCATTCGCGCACACCGGCCCGGCGACATCGGCTGGATCGTGCAGAGCCAGGGCAAGGCCTATGCCGAGGAATACGGCTGGGACATGCGGTTCGAAGGCCTCGTCGCCGAAGTGGCCGGCCGTTTCCTCGCCAATTTCGACCCGGAGATGGAGTATTGCTGGATCGCCGAGCGCGACGGCATCAATGTCGGTTCGGTGCTCGTAACGAATGGCCGCGATGGGATCGCCAAGCTGCGATTGCTCTATGTCGACAAGGCCGCACGCGGTCTCGGCCTCGGCAAACTGCTCGTCGATGAATGCATCCGCTTTGCCAGGGCGAAGGGATATCGCCAGCTTTCGCTCTGGACCAACGACGTACTGGAGGCTGCTCGCGGCATCTACGTGAAGGCTGGCTTCCGGCTTGTTTCCGAAGAGAGACATAAGATGTTCGGCCCGGAGGAAAACGGTCAAACCTGGGTTCTGGATCTCTAGATTGCTGCATCGCAAAAAATTGACTTGATTTGGAAACGGTCATTTCCTAATCCGACGAACATGACCACAGCAACCATCAGCGAGCAGAGTCGATCGCGCGGCAGGCCGCGGGAATTCGACATGGAGGCAGCGCTCGATAAGGCGCTTGGCGTCTTTTCCGAGCGCGGCTATCACGCCGCCTCGATCAGCGAATTGACGGACGCAATGGGGCTCGCCTCGGGCAGCGTCTACAAGGCCTTCAAGGACAAGCACGGCATTTTCCTAGCCGCCTTCGACCGCTACCGCGCCGTACGCCGCGCTTTGCTGGATGCCCGCATGGCAACGGCGGCGACCGGTCGCGAGAAGGTCCGTGAAGTTCTGACCTTCTACGCCATCTCGTCCCACGGAGAATCCGGCAAGCGGGGTTGCCTTGTCGTCAGCAGCGCCAAAGAGCTTGCGATCTTCGATGAGGAGGCTGCAGAGCGGGTCGCCGGTGCCTTTGCTGCAAACGAGAAATTGCTGCTGGACCTCATCCGCCTCGGCCAGTCCGATGGCTCGATTCCCAAGACGCTCGATGCGGCGACGGCTGCGCGGACGCTCCTCTGCTTGATCAAGGGCATGCGCGTCGTGGGCAAGACCGGCCGCACCGAGGAAGATATGAACGTCGTGGCGCAAGCCGCCATGAAACTTCTCACCCCATAGAGACCGCCGCAAAAGCGGGTGGCGACCAAAGACTTTTAGACCGATCCTCCATATTCGCATGCCGGAGTTTTTTATGAGCGTTTCAACCGCCACGAACGAGACCGCGGTTCCCCGGACGATCTCGCCTTTGATGACATTCCTTTTCGCCGCCGCCTGCGGCCTTGTCGCCGCCAATCTCTATTACAGTCAGCCGCTGGCAGGTTTGATAAGCGCCGACCTCGGCTTCACGCCGGCGGCCACGGGCCTGATCGTGACGCTGACGCAGATCGGCTACGGCCTTGGCTTGCTCCTCATCGCACCGCTCGGCGACCTCCTTGAAAACCGCCGCCTCGTGCTGGTGCTGACCCTTGCGTCGGCCGCAGCGCTCATCGGCGCCGCATTCTCATCGACGCCAAGCCTGTTCCTCTTTGCCTCGCTGTGCATCGGCCTGTCTTCCGTTGCGGTCCAGGTCTTGGTGCCCTTCGCCGCCCACATGGCGCCGGATGCAATACGCGGCCGCGTCGTCGGCAACGTCATGAGCGGTCTTCTCTGCGGCATCATGCTTTCCCGCCCCGTGGCCAGCTTCATCGCCGAGGCCTCATCCTGGCACATGGTCTACTACGTCACCGCGGCTATCATGGTCGGGCTGGTCGCCATCCTGCATACAAGCCTGCCGGTTCGTGTGCCGCATACGAGGCTCGGCTACGGCAAGCTGCTCGCCTCGATGCTCCACCTTGCCACGACCTCCCGCGTCCTTCAGCGCCGCGCGCTCTATCAAGCCGGGATGTTCGGCGCCTTCAGCCTGTTCTGGACCACAACGCCGCTGCTGCTGGCCAGCCCGACATTCTGTTTCACCCAGAACGGCATCGCGCTCTTTGCGCTCGCCGGTGCTGCCGGCGCGATCGCTTCGCCGATTGCCGGGCGTCTTGCCGATCGCGGCCTGACGAGAGCCGCCTCGACGCTCGCCATGCTGCTCGGCATGTCAGCTTTCCTGATCGGCCATTTCGCGACGGACGGCTCAACGCTGGCCATTGCCCTCCTGACGGCCGCCGCAATCCTTCTCGATTTCGGCGTAACGACCAACCTCGTCTGCGGCCAGCGGGCGATCTTCGCGATCAGCGCCGACCATCGCAGCCGCCTGAACGGCCTCTACATGGCAACCTTCTTTGCCGGCGGCGCTCTCGGCTCGGCGATCGGCGGCTGGGCCTATGCGACTGGCGGATGGACGATGGCAGCGTGGATCGGCTTCTGCTTCCCTACCTTCGCCTTCCTGCTCTTCCTCACCGAGGGACGCGGCAAGTAAGCCGCATCTCAGCCCTCGGCGGCATCGAAACGAACTCGGGCGGCGCGAACCGCGTCATGGTTGGCTTCCGCCCAGTTCAAGAGCAGTGCCAGCGTGCCGTAAAGCGAGCGGCCGAGTTCGGTGATACGATACTCGACGCTCGGCGGCTTGGTGGGAAACACCTCCCGCTCGATGTAGCCTTCGCGCTGCAGGTCGCGCAGCGTCTGCGTCAGCATTCTCTGGGAGATATCGGGGATCTTCCGCCGCAACTCGCCAAAGCGATAAGGGCGTGCGGCAAGCGCTTCCAGCATTAGCGTCGACCACTTGCCGCCGATCTGCTGCATCATGTCCCTGACTGGGCAATTGTTGAAATCGAGATCGCCGAGATCGATCTCGCGACGAATGCCGGGAGCCGGGTTGCTCTTCAGATTTCGCACAGCGCCGTTCATGTCGGGTGGTTCCTCTTTGGTAACCTAGAGCGGAAAAACTGCCTTCTTTACAGCCCCAGGTCAATTCCTATTTTAGTGCTGCTCTCTTTTTGAGACCACATAGAGGAAGACCTATGAGCGAAACAATTCTTGTTACCGGCGCGGCCGGCCAGCTCGGCCAGCGCGTCATTCATCACCTGCTCGAAACCTACAAGGTTCCCGCCGCCAACATCCTCGCAGCAACCCGCGATCCGGCGAAACTTGCCTCGCTTGCCGCCAGGGGCGTGGGCATCCGCAAGGCCGATTTCGACGATGCGGCAAGCCTCGAAACCGCCTTCAAGGGTGTCGATCGCCTGCTGATCATCAGCACCGACGCGCTCGCCGTCCCCGGCCAGCGCCTCAAGCAGCACAAGGCGGCCGTCGAGGCTGCGGCAAAAGCCGGCGTGAAGCACATCGCCTACACATCCATGCCCTCGCCCGACAGGTCGGTCGTCACCTTCGCGCCGGATCACCTTGGCACCGAGAACGCCATCAAGGCGACCGGCATCCCCTACACCATCTTCCGCAATGCCTGGTATCACGACAACTACCTGATGGGCATGCCGCATAACCTGCATGCCGGCAAATGGTATACGTCGGCTGGCGATGGCAAGATCTCGACAATTGCGCGCGACGACTGCGCGCGGGCGATAGCAGCAGCACTCGCATCCGCCTCGACAGAGAGCGTCACCTATACGCTGACCGGCGCGCGGTCCCTGGCCGCAAAGGAGATCGCAAACATCGTCGCCGAAGCAGCCGGAAAGCCGCTTGAGGCCATCCCGGTCAACGACGAGCAACTCGGCCACGGCATGCGCAGTGCGGGCCTGCCGGACTTCGTTGCCGACATGCTGGTGTTAGCCGATGCGAACATCCGTGCCGGCAACTTCGATATCGTCACGGAAGACTTCAAGACGCTGACCGGCAAGGAGCCGCAGCCGCTGAAGGATTTCTTCGTGGCCCATAAGGCGGCACTCGCCGCCTAACCCGGACAAGGCCAGCAATGAGATGGCGCGCCCTCATCCCTGTGCTTGTCATAGGGATGAGGGAAGTGAGGTGGATCTCAGATCTTCTGGCCGCAAGCCCGGCAGAAGCGGCGAACGGTTTCCGCCATGCCATATTCCAGCGCATCAGCCGTGAGGCCATGGCCGATCGATACTTCGGCGAGCTTCGGAATGCGCTTCACGAGCGGCGGCAGGTTGGCGACTGTCAGGTCGTGCCCCGCATTGACCCCGAGGCCGATGGCAAGCGCCGCATCCGCCGTTTTGCCGAGCGCTTCAAGAATGGGCGCAGCGCGCTCCGGTGCGTCATAGCAGCCGCCATACGGACCCGTATAAAGCTCGATCCGGTCGGCACCCGTTGCCTTGGCGAACTTCATCGCCTCGGCATCGCCGTCGCCATCGGCAAACAGCGAAACACGGGTTCCCATCTTTTTGAGCTTTGCAACGACGTCCGTCAGGAAGGCCTGGTGCTTGCGGAAATCCCAACCGTGGTCGGAGGTCGCCTGCGATGGATCGTCGGGCACGAGCGTGACCTGTTCGGGTGCCGCCTCTTTGCAGAGCTCCAGGAATTCCTCGGTGGGATAGCCTTCGATATTGAACTCGGCCTCCGGAAATTCATCGTCGATCAGGTTGCGAATCACCGCCAGGTCGGTGAAGCGGATATGCCGCTGGTCCGGCCGCGGGTGGACGGTCAGCCCGCTGGCGCCCGATTGCAAGGCGATACGCCCCAACCCCTCCACGCTCGGCCATGGCAGATCCCGCCGGTTGCGCAGCATGGCGATGGCATTGAGATTGACGGAAAGCGTTGTCGGCATGTCGGTGATCCATTCGATGCGGAATGCGTGGGCTGCTTTGTAAGCCAATGAACCTGCTCAGGCCAACGAGATTCGCTCATGGCTGCATGCGAATCTTTGATAGGCGGCGTTCCGGCGCGAAAGGGTGTACCACCGGAAGTATTACCAGTTTTGTTTGAAGAGTTTGCCGGCATTTCAGTCAATCCAGTCCAATGGCGTAGATTCCAGCAATCGCAACTGCGTTGCTATCGCGTTTAAAACCGATTATTTTTAGCACTTTCAAAAATGAGCGTTCGCGCATACCGTGAACGATAGGTATCGAGTCAGTACGCCGCGTACTGCTTCTCCTCGACGACTGTAATTGAGGACGACCACTCCACAGCGCTTTCGAAGCAACTGGCAAACCGCATTGAGGTGCAACTTTATGCCAGGGGGGTCCATGCCAGATGGTACCAAACGTGCCGCCAACGGTGAAACGTCGGGGGGCCGGGCGAAATACCGGTTCCTGCCGTCTACCGCTCTGCCGGCGGATTTGCCTGAGGGACCAGTGCCGATCGCCGAGATGGCGAATGCATTCGGGGTGACGCACAGGACACTGCATTTCTACGAAGAGAAGGGCCTGCTTTCCGCAAACCGAATCGGCTTGATGCGCGTTTACGGCGAGGACGATGTGATGCGGATGGCCGTCATCAACCTCTGCCGCGAATCCGGCATGCCGGTCGCCGTCATCCAGGAATTGATGGAGGAACTGCGCCGCGCTTCCTCGCAGGACGAAGCCGAAACGATGTTTCGCGAGGCGCTGAGTATCCGTAAGCGCGAGCTAACGGCGGAAATGTCGACGCTGCACCGCCAGTTGCAGCAGGTCAGCGACCTGCTCGATGCCGATGCCAACGGCGAGATGCCGCCGCTGAACGACAACGAGGACCACAGCAGCCTTTCGGATGAGGAGATGCGTTGTCTCTCCCTGATGGCAGAAGGCTTCTCGACCCAGCGCATCGCCCGCACGCTCGATCTCAAGCACGACGAAGCACAGGCGCTCGAATCGGCGATCATCCTGAAGTTTCGCGCAAACAACCGCTTCCAGGCGATCGCCAAGGCGGTACTTCTCGGGCTGGTCAACGTCTGACGTTTGGGCGGCGGCGGTTGCCGTTCGGCAACGTTACCGCACGATCGTCAGCGTTTCCGCCGCACGCGTGATAGCGGTGTAAAGCCAGCGTTCGCGCGTATCGCGGAAGGCCCAGCTTTCGTCGAAGAGCACGACATTGTTCCACTGCGAGCCCTGCGCCTTGTGAACGGTCAATGCGTAGCCGTAGTCGAACTCGTCGTAGCGCTTTCGCGTGTTCCACGGGATTTCGCCTTCGACATCCTCGAACGCCTGTTTCAGGAGCTTGATCTTGGCCGCGCCGCGATCCATGTCGTCGTCTTCCGGTCGCACGAGCAGGTTGATGCCCGGTTTCGTCGTCTCCTTCGACGATGTCATCACCTGCCAAAGCGAGCCGTTGAGCAGCCCCTTGGCAGGATCGTTGCGCAGGCAGACGAGCTTGTCGCCCGTCTGCGGATAGTCCGCGCTGAAGCCCTTCAACTCGCGCAGGCGCTGGTTATAGCGCCGCCGGGTGCGGTTGGTGCCGACGAGCACCTGGTCGGCATCGAGAACTAGCGCCTGGTTGACCTCGTTCTTCGAAATCACCTGCGCGGTGCCGTAGTCGCCATGCATGATCTCGTTGCCTTCGCGCACCTGCATCGCCAACTGGATGATCGGATTGTCGCGCGCCTGCCGGTGAATGTCCGTCAGCAGATAATCCGGCTCCTGATTGGTGAAGTAGCCGCCGCCCGAGACCGGCGGCAGCTGGCCGGGATCGCCGAGGACGAGGATCGGGGTACCGAAGCTCATCAGGTCCTTGCCGAGCGCCTCATCCACCATCGAGCATTCGTCGACGATGATCAGCGCTGCCTTGGCAACGGGGCTCTGCCGGTTGATGGCAAACATCGGGGCGATCGAGGTCTTGCCGGTTTCTTCGTCCTCGACGGCCTCTTCGCCGCGCGGGCGATAGATCAGCGAATGGATGGTCTTGGCATTGCTGGCGCCGCGCGAGCGCAGCACCTGGGCCGCCTTGCCGGTGAAAGCCGCAAACAGCACGTCGCCATCGACATTCTCCGCAAAATGCTTGGCAAGCGTCGTCTTGCCCGTCCCGGCATAGCCGAACAAGCGGAAGAGCGGTGACCTGCCCTCCTTCAGCCATTTCGAAACGGCCTTCAGGGCTTCATCCTGTTGCGGAGCGAATTGCATGGCAGCGACTTGGCAGGATTCGCAGCCGCGAAGCAAGACGTAAAAGCGCGCGCGGCGGGCGTTGCCCGTTAACGTGCTGATCTCCGGCCGCTTGAACGCGGATTTTGCGCCCGTTAGTGTCGCCCGGCCATTCGAAGGGGATTCGTGTGAGAAAAGGCATTCAGGTTTGTCTGTTGATGGGGGCGCTCTCGCTGCCGGGAGCTGCAAAGGCCGAATGGCAAGCCGTCGAACAGATCAAGCCCTATGCAATCAACGGAGCCACCGGCGCCGAGCTTTACGCCTCGATCGGCGAACACGGACCGAAGGCGGGCATCGGACGGGCGATCGCCCATACGACCTTCAAGCTTACTTGGACCAGGAAATACGAGCCGCAGCCGGACAGGTCCTGCAAGCTGACGACGGCGCGGCCGAAGCTGATCATAAGCTACACGCTGCCGAAGCCCGCCGGACAGCTATCGCCTGCAACAAAGGCGAGCTGGGAAAGCTTCGTCGCGGGCGTTGAAACCCATGAGCGGTGGCACGGCGAAACCATCAAGCAGATGGTCAAGGAGATCGAAGCCTACAGCGTCGGTCTCACCGCCGCTGATGATCCTGATTGCCGCAAGATCCGCACCGTGCTCACGAAGCGCCTCGGCGAGCTGTCCGGTTACCAGCGCCAGCAGGGCCGGGATTTCGACCGCGTCGAGATGGGTCAAGGCGGCAATATCCAGCAGCTCATTCTCAAGCTGGTCAATGGACCGTAGCAGTCGGCGCCGGTCATGACGCCTCGCCTCCTTCGATGCCTTGCGGCAGCAAAGGCAATTGCAGCCTGCGCGATATCCCGATCCCGTCCAGAAACACTTCATCGTGGCTGACGGCCAGCAATGCACCGTCATAGGCACGCAGCCCGCTCTCCACGGCAGCGATCGAGTCGATGTCGAGATGGTTTGTCGGCTCGTCGAGGATCAGCAGCGAAGGCGGGTTCGGTCCGCCGAGGACGCAGGCCAGTCCCGCACGCAACAACTGGCCGCCACTAAGCGTCGATACCGTCTGGAGCGCCGCATCGGCCCGGAACACGAAGCGGGCGAGTGCCGCCCGGCAGGCGTTTTCCGCCGCTTGCGGGTTTATCCGCAGGAAGTTGTCTCGGATCGAGATCGATGGATCAAGAACGCTCACCCGCTGGTCAAGCATCGCGAACCTCGTCATCACTGAGACCGTGCCGGTCCAGGGCCTCAACTCTCCGGTGATGAGCGCCAGCAACGTCGTCTTGCCCGAGCCGTTGGGGCCGGTGACGGCAATGCGCTCCGGCCCCGTGATATCGAAGGACAGATTGCTGAGGATCGGCTGGCCGGACCGGTAACCCGCGGTCACCGAGTCCATCTTCAGGACGACCTTGTTGGCCGGTAGTCCGGTCGGCGGAAGCTTCACCGATAAGGGCTGCAGGACTTCGATCTTCTCGCGCGCCGAGGCTGCCTCTTCCAATGCATGAGCACGCCGGCGTTCGGCAAGCCGCGCATTGTCGCCACTCGTGCCCTCGCTGCGCTGCTTCAATCCGCCGGCGACGATACGCGGCATGTCGCCCCTGGCGGCCTTCTTCCTGCCGGCGCGATCTCTTCGTGCCTGCCGTTCGGCTGTCGCCTGCGCGCTCCGGGCAACCTCGGCCAGGCGCTTATCGGCATCGGCAAGGTCGTGTTGCGTAGCCGCCAGCTCGAGAGCCTTGCGCTCCTGATATTGGCTCCAATTGCCGCCGTAACGGGTAGCGCCCAACGTGGTCAACTCAACGATCGCATCCACGGTTTCGAGCAGTTCCCGGTCGTGGCTGATGACAATGGCGCCTTTCTGCCAGTCTGCGAGCAGATCGATCACCGCCCACCGCCCGTCACGATCAAGATTGTTGGTCGGCTCGTCCAGTATCAGAAAATCAGGCTCGGCAAAGATGAGCGCGGCAAGCCCGGCCCGCGTGTGCTGCCCGCCAGACAGCGCGGCAAGGCTCGTCTCCGGTTGTGCATCGAGGCCGGCGCGATCCAGAGCAGCAGCGATGCGTGTCTCCAGCGTCCAGTCCGCCGATGCCAGCTCCTCGACCGTCGCCGTGCCAGCCTCGGCCCGGCGGAGAACGGCCAGGGCTCCGGCCGCACCGAAGAGATCGGCAACCGTTTCGCCGGCTTCCACCTGGACGTGCTGGCGCAGCACGCCCAGCGTGCCGCCGAGCGCGATCGCCCCGGACTGAGGCTGGAGTTCGCTGGAAATCAGCTTGAGGAGCGTGGTCTTGCCAACGCCGTTGCGGCCGACCAGACCTGTGCGGTCTGTGCCGAAACTCAGATCGAGATTTGAGAAAAGTGGCCGGCCGTCAGGCGTGGACCACGATAGATTGGAAAGCGTGATGGATGCAGGCATGGATACGAAGTTCCCCGGTGGCAAGGCGAATTGGCATTGCGATCGGGTTGAACTCCATTGCTGCACACATCCTGTTGGAATGATTGGTCGCCGGCAATCTAGGCGACAAATACTTCCGATTCAAGGCAAAGGCGCAAATCTGACAGCAGCACCCGTATCCATCATTGCTTTTCAAGAATCTCTCGCTCGACATGGAATAAAAACGCCGCCTTCCGTGTCTCATGTCCGGCAAGCAAGAAAGCCTGTCGAACGTGAGGAGACACCCGCATGAAACTCGTAAAATCTGTGATCGCATTCGCCGTTGCATCTGCTGCGGCAACGGCTGCATTTGCGGCAGAGCCGGTGATGACCGTGGAATCCGCCAAGGGCAAGGTACTTGCCGGTGAAAACGGCATGACGCTCTATACCTTCAAGAAGGACGCCAAGGGCGTTTCCAATTGCTACGACCAATGCGCCAAGAATTGGCCGCCGCTGATGGCTGCTAGCGGAGCCAAGGCCGAAGGTGCATATTCGATCGTCGATCGCAAGGACGGTACGAAGCAATGGGCCAAGGACGGAATGCCGCTGTATTTCTGGGTGAAAGATACCAAGAAGGGCGATATCACCGGCGATGGCGTCGGCGGCAACTGGGACCTTGCCAAACCCTGAGTAAACCGGCGTGAAGACACCTGCACCTGAAACATTCGAGGGCCAGATCCTGGCCCTCCTTCCTTCGCTCCGGCGCTATTCGCGAAGCCTCACACGCTCCGACGCCGATGGCGAGGACTTGCTGCAGGATTGTGTCGAGAAAGTACTTGCCCGCCGTTCGCAATGGCGCGGCCTGAACTTGCGCGGTTGGGCGCTGACCATCATGACCAATCTGTATCGCAACACGCGCCGCCAGAATCCTCCCAGCATGATGGTCGAACTCGATAGTGCCGAACAGCTGCCCTCGCCGGAGGTACCCGCCGATCCACTGGAGCGCGTGCGGCTGGAGGACGCGCTGAACAGCCTTTCGGAAGAAAACCGCGCCGTGCTGATGCTCGTCGTTATCGAAGGCTACACCTACAGCGAGGTCGCGGCTGCCCTCGACATTCCGATCGGCACCGTGATGTCGCGCCTGTCGCGCGCCCGTCAACGGCTTGGACAGAGAATGACCGCCGACAATGTGATTACGCTTCGGAGACCGAAATGAACGAGCCCAACCAGACCGTGCCCGAAGCGGAGCTCCACGCCTATGCCGACGGGCAGCTGCCCGACAGCGACCGCACCCGTATCGAGGCATGGCTGCAGGACCATCCGGAAGACGCCGCAAAGGTTGCCGCATGGCAAGCGCAGAACGCCGAAATCCGGTCGATGTTCGCGCCGTACGAAAGATCCAAGGAAAGCGATATCCTGCTGATCGATCCGGAGAACGGACCTTCCGACTGGCTGAGGCGTTTAAGACTTGCCGCGGCCGCCGTCGTGCTCTTTGCGCTTGGCGCCGTTGCCGGTCATTACGGCCCGCCGCTTCTCGAAAGACCGGAACTTCAACTCGCGTCGTCAGAGACGCTCCCGAAAGAGGCGCAGAACGCCTTTCTGGTCTATGCAGGCGAGGTCCGCCACCCGGTCGAAGTCTTCGCCAATGAGGAAGCGCATTTGGCGACCTGGCTCGGGAAACGGCTTTCGATCCCGAACCTGAAGGTGCCGGACCTGCAGTCGCTCGGCTTCAAGCTCGTCGGTGGCCGCCTGCTGCCGGTGGATGGAAAGCCGGGCGCGATGTTCATGTATGAGAACCAGGCAGGGGAACGCCTAACCGTGCTTGTCGGCCGCAACAAGGAAAATAGGACGACGAGCTTCCGCTTCGCCTCCGCCGACAGCGTCGAGACTTTCTACTGGATTGACGGCGAGCTCGGCTATGCCGTCACCGGCGAGATTTCGCGCGACATGCTGCGGCAGGTTGCCGAGGAGTGCTACAAGCAGTTGCCGTCGTGATGCTCAGCGCAGCGGATCGTTCGACAGCTCGATCGGCTTTCCGTGGGGCGTCGCTTCGGCCGCACGCTGCCAGCTTTCCTGCAGCGAAAGGACGGTGCCGGCATCGGCAATGCCCTTGCTGACGAGGAGCGAAAAAAGGGCTGCAACCCAGCAGTCGAAATAGTCGCTGCCATCGACCGCCCGTCCGGGCTTATGCAATTCGTTCGAAAGCGTCTCCGCCCATTCGCTCCACGCGAAAAGCCCCCGCTCATGCAGATGCACCGTCATAGCAAAAGCCTCGGCCGCCCATGGCTCGGGAAAGACCGGCTCGCCATCACTGGATTTCGGCAGCTGCGGTGATTGGGTCAACGGCGATACCGTTTCACACAGGCTCAAGATAGCTCTCCCATGCGTCGATGGACACCGTCAGCGACGGATCGGCACCCTCACCCCAGATCTCGCCGCCGTCGAAGACGACGGTGTAGACCCATTGCGGGTTTTCACCCTTTCCATGCGCGTTGTCGTCCGGGAACACGAACGACCCTTGCACCGCCTCGATTGTACCGGTCTTTGCCCGGGCATAGCGCGGCAGCCGCGTATGCGTCTCGGGATTGAAATTCTTGGTGCGGACTTGCTGACCGGCGGAGAACTTCGCCGGAGCCTCGGATGGCCGGTCGCAGGGGCCGCCTTTCGCCAGTACGCCCGCCACCATGTCGGCCTTCAGCACACGCTTCGGCACGGCACCGTCGTTCAGCTTGTGGCCTTGAGCGATCTCTTCCTGCGTCGCAAAGCCGTGACGCTCCAGAAGCACTTCGAGCGCTCGCGTCCAGATCTCGTAGTAGCTCGCAGAAAGATACTCGGCAGGCGGAATGCTCTCGCGCGCATGCCGGCTCTCGTCGATCGTCCAGGCGCCAAAGGCGCCGCAGGACAGCACGACGCCGAGTGCTCGCTTCTCCCACTCGGCGTGAAAATACGGCTCGTTCTTTTCGGGAGCCACAGGGCCAAACCCCATCTGCCCGCCGAGATCGTGAGGGCCGTTCACGCTGCCGCTCCCGGGGCGCCAACGATCGCCGTCCCGATCATCGCATCGCGGCTGACGAGCTCTGCGAGCGCCTCCTCGCTCATCCCATCAGTGCCCGCCGGACGTTCCGGAATGACGAGGTAGCGGAGTTCTGCCGTCGAATCCCACACCCGGATTTTCTTGCCTTCGGGCAACTCGACACCGAATTCCGCAAGCACACCGCGCGGATCGATGACCGCCCGCGAACGGTAGGCTGGCGCCTTGTACCAGACCGGCGGCAGGCCGAGAACGGCCCACGGATAGCAGGAGCAGAGCGTGCAGACGACGAGATTATGGGTCTCCGGTGTATTGAACACCGCCCGCATGTGCTCGCCCTGCCGCCCGGTATAGCCGAGACTGGCGATGGCTGCCGTCGCGTCTCTCTTCAGCCATTCGGAAAACTCCGGATCGCTCCACGCCGTGGCCACCACATGTGCCCCGTTCCGCGGGCCGATCTTCGTCTCGTAGGTCTCCACAATCGCATCGATCGCCGCCGGATCGATCAGCCCCTTCTCCGTCAGCACCGTCTCCAGCGCCTTCACGCGCGCCTGCATATCCGAGTAGCGGTTGTCGTGATGATGATCGTGGTCGTGATCATGGTGATCGTTCAAGGTGAAGCCCTCCGCAGCACATTGATCTTAAGGGCTTCAATGCATTCCGCCAAGCCATCCATAGGCTCGCCCTAACCCGTCGCTCTGCACACCCGACGTCACGGCAGAGATATGCCGTTAGGTAAAGAAACTGGGCTAATCCCTTTGTTCCCAAGGTCCAACGGGGCCTGCGTGATAGTCTCGGTGATCTCGCAACCACGGAGGGGCACTGCGATGAATAGGCTTGTCATCCTTGCATTCGCCTTGAGCACTGCATTCGCCGCCTGCGCAAGCGCGGGCGATTATCACATTCTGAAAGAGGGCGAGTATCAGATCCCGGGACATCCCTATAAATCCGCGAAGAACTGCCCGCGCACGGCACCAATCGGCAAGTTCGATGCCCGATGCGACATTCCTCTCCTGGGCTACCGCAACTTCGCCGACCCGACGATCATCGTTCAGTCGGGCGGGTTCTAGGTTTTGGGCGGACGTCCGTTGGATGGTCCGCTTTCCTTCCGCTATTTCAACATCATCGGCCAAAGGCTCAGCACCAAGAGCACTGCCATGGTGATGTTGAACCATTTCAAACGAACCGGATCAGATAACCACTCGCGAAGCGCGGAACCGAAGCCCGCCCAGGTTGAGACGCTCGGCAAGTTGACGACCGCAAAGGCAAGGCCGACGAGCAGGACGCTGAACAGATAGAGGTCGGGATTCGTATAGGTCGCCATCGCCGTCACCGCCATGACCCAGGCCTTTGGATTCACCCATTGGAAGGCGGCGGCGGCAAGGAATGACATCGGCTTGACGCTTCCCTTGGCTTCGCTCAGCGACCGCGAGGTTGCGATTTTCCACGCGATCCAAACGAGATAAGCGCCGCCCGCAAATTTCAGCGCCGTGTAGAGGGCAGGCGCAGTATGCAGCACGGCGCCGAGCCCGAAACCGACGCCGAGAAGAAGCGTCAGGAATCCCGCGCCGATTCCCAACATATGCGGGATCGTTCGCCGGAAACCGAAGTTCACCCCGGATGCAAAGAGCATCATGTTGTTCGGCCCTGGTGTGATCGAGGTCGTGAAAGCAAAGAGAACGAGTGCCAGAAACCTTTCCAGCGGCATGGAACCTCCCTGGGACCGTCATCGACTTCGACGCGCCATCTTTGATGATCAGCTAGCCGACGACTATTCTCTAAGCCAGATAATCATTGTCACCGTGACAGGATTGCTTGAAAGATCACGTCTCTGCTCAATCTTTGGCAGAAAACGGAAGAGATTCAGCGATGCAAAGCGACCCGATCCCCACCATCACCCTCCCGAACGGCGTCGAAGTCCCGGCTCTCGGCCAGGGCACCTGGAACATGGGCGAGCGGCCGTCGGAAGCCGAGCGGGAAATCGCCAGCCTTAGGGCCGGCATCGATCTCGGCATGACATTGATCGATACGGCCGAAATGTACGGCGAAGGCGACTCCGAGCGCGTCGTCGGCCGCGCGATCAAAGGCCGGCGAGACGGCCTGTTCATCGTCACCAAGGTCTATCCTTGGAATGCCAGCCGCAGGGGCACGGTCGAAG
The DNA here is from genome assembly GCF_056755095.1 of Rhizobium sp. SVR5-9E. NCBI lineage: Bacteria > Pseudomonadati > Pseudomonadota > Alphaproteobacteria > Hyphomicrobiales > Rhizobiaceae > Rhizobium > Rhizobium sp. SVR5-9E. Next base: position 83,242 of record NZ_JBNDHS010000002.1, read on the forward strand.
CCTGCGAACGGAGCCTCGTCCGGCTCGGGATCGACCGGATCGACCTCTATTTGCTGCATTGGCGCGGCGAACATCCGCTCGCCGACACCGTCGAGGCCTTCGAGGACCTGAAGGATGCCGGAAAGATCCGCGCCTGGGGCGTTTCGAATTTCGACCTCGGCGACATGGAGGAATTGCTTGCCGTTCCCGGCGGCAGACATGTCGCTGCCAATCAGGTTCTCTACAATCTTGCGCGCCGCGGCATCGAATATGATCTCCTGCCGTGGTGCCAGCAGCACGATATCCCGGTCATGGCCTATTCGCCGATCGAACAGGGCCGCATCCTGCACAATCCTGAACTGATCCGCATCGCCAAGGCCAATCAGGCGACCCCGGCGCAGGTCGCCCTCGCCTTTCTTCTCGAACGCGATGGCGTGATCGCCATTCCGAAGACGTCGAATGCCGACCGCGCTGCCGAAAACCGCGATTGCGTTTCACTGGATATCAGTGATGAGGACTGGGCGTCCCTCGACCGCGCCTTCCCGCCGCCTGCGCAGAAATCGGCCCTCGAGATGCTTTGATTTTCTCAGAGCACGGCACGCTGTCCGGCCAGGATCAAGTCGATCGCTCCGAACACATCGATCTGCCGCCAGTCGGAGCACCTCCGGTGCGCCGCGCAACCTACGCGACGCTACGCTGAGGGTCAACGCAAGCCAGGCTTCCGTTCACATGCCCTGCGGGCCGCGGTTCATCGCGGCAACGCCGGTCCGGCAAACCTCAATCAGGCCCAGCGGCTTCATGATCGCCACGAACTGGTCGATCTTCGAGGACTTGCCGGTGATTTCGAGAATGAAGTGCTCAACCGTCGCGTCGACCACTTTGGCTTGGAAAGCATCGGCAAGGCGCAGCGTCTCGGCACGGGCTTCGCCGCTTCCCGCCACCTTGACCAGCGCTACTTCTCTCTCGATCGGAGGCTCCTGCCCGAGTTCGCGGGCGCGAACCGACAGGTCCACCACCCGGTACACCGGCACAATGCGCTCAAGCTGCGCCTTGATCTGTTCGAGGACATGCGGCGTACCGCGCGTCACGATCGTAATGCGAGACAGATGGGCCTGATGTTCGGTTTCGGAGACCGTGAGACTTTCGATGTTGTAGCCGCGGCCGGAGAAAAGGCCGATCACACGGGCAAGGACGCCCGGCTCGTTGGCGACGAGAATGGAAAGCGTATGGTTCTCGATGGCTGCCGTCTCGGGCGAGATGAAGTAGGCGGAGCCTGTCGGCTGTAGATGTGCATTCATTGTCTTGGCTTCCTCACCTTCGATTTCAAACGAGCTGGCGGCCCTTGGCGTCGATCGCGTTGGCGACCGCTTCGTCCGTGGCCTCATCCGGCAAAAGCATTTCGTTGTGGGCCTTGCCCGACGGGATCATCGGGAAGCAGTTGGCGAGATTGGCAACGCGGCAATCGAAAATGACCGGCTTCTTGACATCGATCATCTCCTGGATCGCGCCGTCGAGATCCCCAGGCTTTTCGCAGCGCAGACCGACGGCGCCATAGGCTTCGGCAAGCTTCACGAAGTCCGGCATCGCTTCCGTATAGGAGTGCGACAGGCGGTTACCGTGGAGCAGCTGCTGCCACTGGCGAACCATGCCCATGTATTGGTTGTTCATGATGAAGATCTTGATCGGCGCATCATGCTGGATTGCCGCCGACATTTCCTGGATGCACATCTGGATCGATGCGTCGCCGGCAATGTCGATGACCAGGCTCTCGGGATGAGCAATCTGGACGCCGAGGGCTGCCGGCAGACCATAGCCCATCGTGCCGAGGCCTCCCGAGGTCATCCAGCGGTTCGGCTGTTCGAAACCGAAGAACTGCGCGGCCCACATCTGGTGCTGGCCGACTTCCGTCGTGATGTAGGTGTCGCGGTCCTTCGTCAGTTCGTACAGTCGCTCGAGCGCGTATTGCGGCATGATGACGTCGCTGCTTTTCGTGTAGGCGAACGAGTTGCGCGCACGCCAGCGCGCAACATTCGCCCACCAGTCGTCGAGACGGCCCTTCTCCGGCTTTTTCGGCAGCGCACGCCACAAGCGGACCATGTCTTCCAGCACGAAGGCGACGTCCCCGCGGATCGGGATGTCGACGCGAACGTTCTTGTTGATCGATGACGGGTCGATGTCGATGTGGATCTTCTTGGAATTCGGCGAGAAGGCATTGATGCGGCCGGTGATGCGGTCATCGAAGCGTGCGCCAATGCAGACCATGACGTCGCAATCGTGCATCGCCATGTTGGCTTCGTAGGAGCCATGCATGCCGAGCATCTTCAGCCAGTTCTTGCCCGACGCCGGATAGGCGCCGAGGCCCATCAGTGTGGAGGTGATCGGGAAGTCGGTCAGTTCCACCAGCTCGCGCAGCAGCTTGCAGGCTTCCGGACCCGAATTGACGACGCCGCCGCCGGAATAGATGACCGGACGGCGCGCATTCGCCATCAGCTCGATTGCCGCATGAATCTGGTTGAGGTCGCCCTGAACCTTCGGCTGATAGCTTTTCTGGATCGAATGATCGGCGGGCGGCGTATAGGTGCCGGTGGCAAACTGGATATCCTTCGGGATGTCGACGACGACGGGGCCAGGACGGCCGGACTGGGCGATACGGAAGGCTTCATGAATGACGGATGCGAGTTCGTTGACGTCCTTGACCAGCCAGTTGTGCTTGGTGCAGGGGCGCGTGATGCCGACCGTATCACACTCCTGGAACGCGTCCGAACCGATGAGCGACGTCGGAACCTGGCCGGTCAGGCAGACGAGTGGGATCGAGTCCATCAGTGCGTCCTGCAGCGGCGTGACGGCATTCGTGGCACCCGGACCCGAGGTGACCAGCATGACGCCGACCTTGCCGGTCGAGCGGGCGTAACCTTCGGCCGCATGCCCGGCGCCCTGCTCGTGGCGCACGAGGATATGCTTGATCTCGTCCTGCTGGAAAATCTCGTCATAGATCGGCAGCACAGCACCGCCCGGATAGCCGAAGAGGTGCTCGACGCCGTTATCCTTCAGCGCCTGGAGAACGATCTCCGCACCTGTCATCTGATTGTCTGCCTTCTTGGTGTCCGTGCCCGTCATGTTGCTATTCCGCTTTGACTACTAGGATTGAGATTTATGGTCCGGAAGCCTGATTTTCAGGCATAAAAAAAGGCCCCGAAGGAGCCTATCGTCTAGCGCATGGGTGGCTATCGCCGGATGGTTACACCATCCTGCCCATGCGCTTTCCCACCACAATAAGACCTGTTGCGATTTTCATGGGGGCAAGTGATAGACAGAAAATTGCGCAGCGTCAACGCTTTCTGAAACAAAAAATCGATGTAGTCCGAGAGGCGTAGGAGCTGACTATCCCATTAAAAACAATGGGCGGAAGGATTTTGTTAAAGGATGGATCATATGATGACCTGCTAACGCAGGGAGTAGGCCGTTGCCCGACAACGACTTGCAGACGACAGGGAATGACCGCGAGCATGAACGCCGCGACAATCTAACGCCCGGGAATCGCTTCCTCGGTCGAGTCGTCGCATGCAGCGGCTCCCGCGCAACCATCGCCGCCACCGCAGAGGCCGGAGGCACCGATCTCACCGAACTCTGGTCCGTCGGCCGCCTGATCTCGATCAGCGTCGGCAGGAACCGGGTCGTTGCGCTCGCCTATGCCATGAATACCGGCGAGCACTCCTGGGGCGAAGGGCAGGACAACTATTTCAAGATCGAGACCGAACTGCTCGGCGAGGTCCGCGTCGAGGACGACGGCCGAGAGGAATTCTCGACCGGCATCTCCCAGTATCCATATCTCGGGGCGATCGCCCACCGCATCCGCGCCGCCGACCTGATGCGCATCTACGACGCAGGCAGCGGAACGACGGCGGTCATCGGCAAGCTGACCCAGGACGAAAGCATCGACGCGGCGATCCATATCCCCTCGATGCTCTCCAGGCACTTCGCCATCGTCGGCTCCACCGGCGTCGGCAAGTCCACGGCGGTCTCGCTGCTTTTGCACAAGGCGATCGAAGCCGATCCAAAGCTTCGGGTTCTGATCCTCGATCCGCACAACGAATTCGCCGCCGCCTTCCCGAAGCATTCGGTCGTGATCGATACGGACACGCTCGACCTGCCCTTCTGGCTGATGCGCCTTGAAGAATTCGCGGAAGTCGTTTTCCGCGGTCGGACACCGGTGCCGGAAGAACTCGACATGCTCCGCGACATCATGCCGGAGGCCAAGCGCGCCTTTCGCGGGAGCGACAGTTCGCTTGTCCGCCGCCAAACGGAAAAGAGCTCGATCACCGCTGACACGCCGGTTCCATACCGCATGGCCGATCTGCTGGCGCTGATCGACGAGCGCATCGGCCGCCTCGAAGGACGCGCCGAAAAACCGTTCCTGCGCTCGTTGAAGATGCGCATCATCGCTGCCATCAACGATCCGCGCTACCATTTCATGTTCTCCAACAATACGATCAGCGACACGATCATGGAGACCGTAGCGCAGATCTTCCGCATTCCCGGCGATAACCGGCCGATCTGTACGTTCCAGCTATCCGGCATCCCATCGGAAGTGGTGAACTCCGTCGCGTCTGTTCTTTGCCGGATGGCTTTCGAAATCGGCCTCTGGAGCGACGGCGCCATCCATATGCTCGTCGTCTGCGAGGAAGCCCACCGCTATGTTCCAGCCGACCCGAATCTTGGTTTCATCCCGACGCGCCAGGCTATCGCCCGCATCGCCAAGGAGGGCCGTAAATATGGCGTCTCTCTTGGCATAGTCACGCAGCGTCCCGGCGAACTCGATCAGACGATCCTCTCCCAGTGTTCGACGCTGTTTGCGATGCGCCTCGCCAACGAAAGCGACCAGGAGATCATCCGCTCGGCAATTCCGAACTCGTCGATCTCGACGACGAGCTTCATTTCCTCAATCGGCAATGGCGAAGCGATCGCCTTCGGCGAGGCGATCAAGGTTCCGATGCGTATGCGCTTTTCGCGCGTCGACCAGCATCTGCTGCCGAAGGCGAATGGAGCGAACGTCAAACAATCCGACGAAGATCCCGATTCCGTCGATCTACGCAAGATCGTGACGCGCATGCGGGCCGTCAGCGGCGGGCCGGATATTTCGTCGTTCCAGCAAAGTTATAATGCCGCCCAGAGCGACATGCTGTTCGACGATGAAGAGCCACCGGAGGACACCCTCTATCCTGCGCCAATCTCCGCACCGCCGCTCGCGCCTTCTGAATCCTATAGACCGGACATGCTGCCACGCAGCTATACGCCACGGGAGCCAGCGCCCGCGGCTCCGCCGTCGACCTCGATTGACAGCCGTCTGGAAGCTCTACGCCGCGAGATGCGCCGCGACGAGGCAGCGGCCCAAAGACCAGCGTTTTCGCCAGATAGCGCTGCAGCTCCGCGCCGCGAGCCCGGCAGATCACTTCGCGAGAGCATTCTCAAGAAGCCGCTGAGCAGCCTCTACGATAAGGATTGAGCCGCGGTTATGTCAGCCGCTTCCAGCTCTCGTCCATCTGATTGCGGAACCATGTCATCTGACGCTTGGCATATTGCCGCGTGGCGGCCGCGCTCTTTTCGATCACTTCGCCCCGCGCCATCTCGCCCCTTAGCATGGCTGCGATCTGCGAAACGCCGATCGCCTTCATGACCGGCATTTCCGGCGGCAAGCCGAGCGCCAGCAGCTCTCTGACTTCATCTTCCGCTCCCTGCTCCAGCATCTTCTCGAAGCGTCCGTTGATGCGCTGGTGGAGCACAGTTCGCTCCGGCAGAACAATGATCTTTTCGACGGTCGCCGGATCGACGAGCATCGGCCCCGCCTGCCCTTGAAAGCGCAAGATCGACTGCCCCGTTGCCGCCACGACCTCCAAAGCACGGACGATGCGTTGCCCGTCCTGTACGCTGAGACCACCGGCAGCCGCAGGATCGACTTGGGCGAGTTCGGAGTGCAGCACTTCCGCGCCTTCATCCAGCAAGCGCGCCCGCAGGCGATTGCGAATATCATCCGGTATTGCCGGCATATCCGACAGACCGCCTGTCAAAGCCTTGAAGTAAAGTCCCGTGCCGCCGACGAAAACCGGCAACTGCCCCTTGGCGCACAGCTCGGGCAGCAACGCCGTAACGTCTCGCAGCCAAGCGCCTGTGGAGTAGGCTTCTCCTGCGGGCACATGCCCGTAAAGATGATGCGGCACGCCCTCCATCTCCTCCTCGGACGGCCGCGCCGTCAGAATGCGGAGCGTGTCGTAGACCTGCATGCTATCGGCGTTGACAACCGCCCCGCCATGGCGTTTCGCCAGTTCAACAGCAAGCGCGGACTTGCCGCTGGCGGTGGGCCCGGTTATCAGGATTGCACTTGTTGCGCTCAAAAGGTTTTCCATATGGCTCTCGTTGCCACGCTTGTCGCCAATCCGTCAAATCCCGTTCTTACCCCGGCACTCGCCGAACAGGCTGCCGAAAGCGTGAAGGCACCGGGGCTCTATTGGCTGGCGGACGGCATCGCCTGCGATATCGCCCTTCGTGACGATACGGACGCTGAGGCGGTCGAGGCGAACATTCTCGCCGTCATCGCCGGTGCCCCGATCGATCTCGTGGTCCAGGAGGCCGAAACGCGCCGCAAGAAGTTGCTGATCGCCGATATGGATTCGACGATGATCGGGCAGGAATGCATTGACGAGCTTGCCGCCGAAGTTGGCCTGAAGGACAAGGTCGCCGCAATCACCGCACGCGCGATGAACGGCGAGATTGCCTTCGAACCTGCACTTCGGGAACGCGTGGCGCTGCTGAAGGGCCTGCCGGTCTCGGTCATCGATGAGGTCATCGCCAAGCGCATTACGCTGACGCCTGGCGGTCCCGAGCTAATCGCAACGATGAAATCGAAGGGCTATTATAGCGCCCTCGTCTCCGGCGGCTTCACGGTCTTCACCAGCCGGATCGCCGCGACGCTCGGCTTCGATGAAAATCGCGCCAACGTCCTCCTCGCAGAAGGCGGCAGGCTCGCCGGTTTCGTCGCCGAGCCTATCCTCGGCAAACAGGCGAAGGTGGACGCTCTCATCGACATCTCCGCCAAGCTCGGCATCTCCACCGAAGAGGCGATCGCCGTCGGCGACGGTGCCAACGACCTAGGCATGCTTCACCTCGCCGGCTCCGGTGTCGCTCTCCACGCCAAGCCCGCCGTCGCGGCCGAAGCGAAGATGCGCATCAATCACGGCGACCTCACCGCACTGCTTTATATCCAGGGTTATCGGAAGACGGATTTCGTCAAACCATAAAGCGAGGCCGCCCGCGAGACGGCCCCAAACGGGCTATTCCATCGGGACGGCGATAAACCGCAGATCGCCATTGGCCGAGGCGATCATCAGTTGGGCGTTGCGACGGCCTTCCTTCTTCAGCGACTGCACTTTCGCGGCCACCGCATCCGGCGACTTCATGAATTCCTGGGCGACCTCGACGATCACGTCGCCAGCCTTGAGGCCCTTCTCGGCAGCCGCCGAGCCTGGAGCCACCTCGGTGACCACTACTCCGTCGACACTTTCCGCAATGCCGAACGTCTTGCGGATTTCGGGGCTGAGCAGGGAAAGGGAAAGCCCGAGCACATTCTTCGGCGTCTTGGCATCCGGCGTCACCTGCCCCTGCTGATCCGTCTGGCCATTGCCATTGGGCGCCGGCGGCGCCTGACCCGAATCCGGCTCATCCATATCCTGGTTCTCGTCCGGATCCGGGTTGATCACCCCATCCGGAGAGCCGTCGGCATCGGCGTCGGCGGCGGCAGCCTCGTCGCTGTCTTCCAGACGACCGAGCGTCACCTTGACAGTCTGCTCCTTGCCATCGCGCAAGACGACGACGTCCACTTCCTTGCCGACCGGGCTTTCCGCCACGACGCGCGGCAGGTCACGCATCTCGTTGACGGGCTTGCCGTCGAATTTCAGAATGACATCGCCGGCCTTGATCGAACCATTATCGACCGGGCCGCCCTTGATGACGCCGGCGACGAGCGCTCCCTTGGCGGTATCGAGGCCCAGGCTGTCGGCCACATCATCGGTTACCGGCTGGATGCGCACGCCGAGCCAACCGCGGCGCGTTTCTCCGAACTCACGAAGCTGACCGACCACGCCTGCGGCAAGTTCCGACGGCACCGAGAAACCAATGCCGATCGAGCCGCCGCTGGGCGAAATGATCGCCGTATTGATGCCGATCACCTCGCCCTTCATGTTGAAGAGCGGACCGCCCGAATTGCCCTTGTTGATGGCCGCATCCGTCTGGATGAAGTTGTCGTAAGGACCGGCGTTGATGTTGCGGCCGCGGCCGGAAATGACGCCGACGGTCACCGAACCGCCGAAGCCGAACGGATTGCCGATCGCCATCACCCAGTCGCCGATGCGCATGACGCTGGAATCACCGAATTTGACGGCAGTCAGCGGCGCTTTCGGCTCAACCTTCAGCACCGAAAGATCGGTCTTCGTATCGGTTCCGATCAGTTTCGCCTTCAACTTGGTACCATTGGCGAAATTGACCTCGATATCGTCCGCGCCCTCGATCACGTGGTTGTTGGTGACGATGTAACCCGAGGGATCGATTACGAAACCGGAACCCAGCGAGCTGACATTGTGATTGGCCCCTTTGCCGCCCTGCTGCTTGTTGAAGAAGTCGTTGAAGAATTCCTGAAATGGAGAACCATCCGGGGCGCGTGGCGCGGGACCAACGCCCTCGTCATCCTTGACGTTCTGCGACGTGGAAATGTTCACCACCGCATCGAGAAGCCCCTGAGCCAGATCAGCGACCGAAGCCGGACCGTTCGTCGGCGGCGTGTTCTGCGCTTCCGCGGCGCCACCAAGACCAATGCTAGTCAGAAGGGCAACCCCGGCCAGGAGAGCGAGTGATCGTCTGAAGGTCGGGCGTGTCGTGGGGGCCATCAAGCTTCCTCTTTTAGGTCAAAGCTGCAGTCTCACCACCAACATAGGGCGGAATGATGGAGGGTGAAATCACCTTTTCGCGAATTCCCGCGCATTCTGCGTCAGCCTCTAACGAGCCAGACGAGCACGACGCCCAGCGCAATGGCGGCAAGTCCGAAGACGCGAAGCTGGCGCTCTGGTATCGACGGAAGCAGCCGGGCCATGTCGACAAGAAAACGAGGGGCCAGTGCGTAGACCAGCCCCTCGATGATGAGAAGAAACGCGATTCCGGTCAGGAAATCCTGCATCCGGAGTGCGTCAGTTTGTCGGAGCCGCAAGTGTCGGCGCGGGCGGCGCAGCCGGAGGTGTCCTACCTTGGGCATTGTCGAAGTAACGGAAGAATTCCATATTGGGCGACAGCACCAGCGTCGTATCCTGAGAAGACAGGGCAGACGAATAGGCCGCCATCGAGCGGTAGAACTCGAAGAACGACGGGTCCTTGCTGAAGGCTGCTGCGAAGATGCGGTTCCGCTCCGCGTCGCCCTGACCGCGGAGAATTTCAGCATCGCGCTGGGCTTCCGCGGTAATTTCGACGACCTGACGGTCGGCGATGGCACGGCGGCGCTGGCCTTCTTCGGTGCCTTGTGCCCGAAGCAGCTCGGCCTCCGCCAGACGTTCTGCACGCATGCGTCCATAAGTCTGCGGCGCCACCTGCTGGGTCAGGTCGGTCCTGCGGATACGCACGTCCTGGATGTTGATCCCGAGATTTTCGGCATCTGAATGCAGGTCATCCCGCACTTCAAGCATCATCGCCACGCGCTCTTCCGAAAGAGCCGCATCGAAATCACGCAGACCGTAGACCCGGCGCAGCGACGAGTCGAGCTGGGTCCGAAGACGCGCTTCGGCAGCCTCGCGGTCGCCCGAGACGGTCTCGCGGAATTTGCGCAGGTCCTTGATGTTGTAGATCACGAAGGCATCGACGTCGAAAGTCGACCCGCCGCGAACCTGGACGCGGATATTGTCGAGGTCGAAACGCATCGCCTGCTTTTCGACGAGCTGAACGCGATCGGCATCCATGAACGCGAAGGGCAGCTTGAAGTAGATGCCAGGCTCGGTCTTTACCGACTGGATCTGTCCGAAGCGGACGACGATTGCCTGCTCGCGTGCATTGACCACGAAGACCGAGGAATAAGCGATCAGCAGCACAACGGCGAGCAGAATGATAATCAAGGGAAGTCTGTTCGATGGCATGGTTCAACCTCCCTGCTGTGCCGGTTTGCCGAGTTCGTTGAGCGGCAGGTACGGAACAACCCCCTGCTTCTCGTCGATCACGACCTTCTTGGAATTCTTCAGCACCTGCTCCATGGTTTCGAGGAACAGCCGCTTGCGGGTCACGTCGGGAGCCTTTGTATACTCTTCGTTGATGGCCAAGAACCGCTGGGCCTCACCGTCCGCTTCCTTGACGACACGGTCCTTGTAGGCAGCCGCCGCTTCGCGGATCTGGGCGGCGTCACCGCGCGCCTGACCGAGCTTCTGGTTGGCATACTGGTTCGCTTCTTCGACCAGACGCTGCTTGTCCTGTTCGGCACGCTGCACTTCTTCGAAGGCGTCGGCGACATCGCGCGGCGGTGCCACGTCCTGAATGGTGACTGCCGTCACGGCAATGCCCGCCTTGTAGCGGTCCATCGTATTCTGGACGATGGCAGCGACCTCGGTCTCAATCGGCTGACGGTTGTTGCGGAATGCATCCTGCGCCGGACGACGGCCGATGATTTCGCGCATGGCGCTTTCAGCGACCTGCTGCAGCGTTTCGGCCGGATTTTCAACGTTGAAAAGATAGGCCTTGGGGTCGACGACGGTAAAGAAAACCGAGAACTGAACGTTCAGGATGTTCTGGTCGCCGGACAACATGAGGCCGGAAGAAGACGAAGCGGATGTCGCGCCGATATTCTGCTGCTGCACCGTCACCTTGACGAACTCGACCGTTTCCATCGGCCAGAGGTGGAAATGCAGGCCCGGGGTCGAAATTTCTTCCTTCGGCTGACCGAAGCGAAGCTCGACCCCACGCTCATCCGGCTGGACGATATAGATGCATTGGAAAAGCCAGAAGATCACCAGGATCGCGGCGATGATCACCGCCACGCCGCCATTGAACCCGCCGGGGACAATATTGCGCAGCTGATCTTGGCCACGCCGAATGATGTCTTCAAGATCGGGTGGGCCACCCCTGCCACCGCCGCGCGGACGGTTCGGCCCCTGCCCCCATGGTCCCTGATTACCGCCGCCGCCGCCCCATGGGCCGCCGCCGCCATTCTGATTACTCCAGGGCATCAAAACCTCTTATTCGTTGACTCTCGATCATTTTGCCCGCGGGGGCAGCGGGCTTGAGCGATTGTGACCGTTATAGGTGTCGGCGCCGCCGCTTTCAACGCGGCGTGAAGAACTTGGCGATGATTATTGATAAATATTTTGTTTTTAGGACCTGCGGCGCTCATAGACGACAAAGCGCGTCGGATAATTGTCCTTTTCCCCGGCGGGCACCTCGAGTGTTTCAACCACCGTCCAGACGGCGGGGTCTATCGAGGGGAAAGAGGTATCACCTGCCACATGCGTTTGCACATGCGTCACGCACATGCGATCCGTGAGTTCCATTGCCTGCGCATAGATTTCGCCGCCGCCGCCGATGATGATTTCGGTCTGGCCGGACTCGCGTGCCAGCCTTTCGGCAATGTCGATTGCCTCGGAAAGGGAGTGGGCCATCGTCACGTCCGGGTGCTCGATCGTCGCACTCCGGGAGATCACGACATGAGGACGCCCAGGCAATGGTTTGCCGCCGAGACTTTGATAGGTCTTGCGTCCGATAACCAGCGGCTTCCCAAACGTTATTGCCTTGAAACGCTTGAGATCAGTCGAAAGCCGCCATGGCATGTCGCCGTCGCGCCCTATGATGCCGTTTTCAGACACGGCAACTACGATGGTCTTTCTGATGCCGGACATGGATCCCCGATACAGCGAGCAGTGGCTTTTGACCACTTCGCGCCGGTTTACCGGCTGGCAGTTCAACAAGCAAGATGACTGCCGCGTTTCGAAATGGAATGGCGCCCCGTCGGAGAGGGAAATTCGTAAACCAAGCCGTTCACTTGAGTTTTACTCCAAAAAATTCGACGGTAAGTTGTGAATCATGCGAGAGCAATCAGATCCCAACCGCCGCCGGCCGAGGCGAATTGACCTCGTCATCATTGCCGTGGCAGCTGCCCTTTTCGCCTGGATCGTCACCGGCGACAAGGCGGCTCCGGTAACAACCGGACTAGGCACTGCGCTCGCCTGGTACTTTCTCGGTTATCCGATCATTCCTATAAAAACTAAGGGACATACAGTCGCGTGGTTCGGAAAGCGCCTGTTAACGGTTGTGACCCTATTCCGAAGGGAGTGACCGAAGGCTGATGTGAATGACGAATGCAATGCCTCAATTCGACGTGATCTGCGATCCAATGGATCGGTGGATCGTCTGGGATCACGCTGCGGAATCGCCCGCATCGTTCGGCGGACAGATCCTGGAGGGACTCGACGAGCGGGAGGCTCACCGGCTCGCACAAATTATGAATGAGATTCACGGACGGCGAACGGCAGACACCCACGTCCCGGCGCGTGCGGCCGGTTAGAAAGTCTCTCTAATAACCAGTCATTTCTAGGTAGCCCCGGCCGCCCGTCGTGCCTTCGAACGTAATCGGCCCCTCCCAGTAAGGTGTCCTGGTCGCCATCCACGCTGATGGATTAAGCGGCGTCGTCGTGACCGAAAAGCCGTGTTCGGGAATCTCCACCCGCCATTTGATGGGAATGTCTCGGTCGGTGACCTTTGCTGTTGCCAATGGTGTGACCTTCAGGGCGGTAGGCTTCAGCGGCGTGGGCCGGCCGTCCTTCGATATCCAGGTCCCCGACGTATAGCCCGGTCCTTGGTCGCGAAGCCGGAAGCCCATTATCTTTTCGCCCGTATCGAGATGAAGCGAAAACCAGTCCCACCCGGTCTGCTCGGCGGAAAGAGGCTGTGAAGACCATTCGTGATCCAGCCAGGCCAGACCCGTGACTTCGACACTCCCCTTGGGTAGCGCCAGCCTTCCGCTCACCTTGTAGAAGGGTTGCGAATAGTAAAAGCTCGCCTGCCCTGCCGCGGACTTGACGGAATAGCCGTTCTCGCCTTGCAAGACAGGCGGTTCGCTGGCCTGGAGTTTCAGGCTGTACCCGAAATCCTTCCCGGTCGCGCTGATCTCAAGGTTGGAGAGCTCGTCGTCGCCGGGGCGCGGGCCGCCGATGTTCTTCATGTGCCAATTGTCGATCCATGCCGCAAATGGAGTCGTCGTCACACCCGCCTGTCCGATGCCGCCGCGGGCAAGCCGCTCCGCCACATGCTGCGCCTCTGATGTGGTTATCGCCGCGTGCGCCAGCCATACCTGCGGACTTGCCCAGCCGGATTTCTCGCCCGGCGCCATCGCCGAACGGAAGAGCGTCCATTGCGCGCCGTAAGCCTTCCCGTCCGCCCCTTTGAGATTGGCCGTCACATACCACCACTCGATCCGAAAATCCGGGTGAGGTCCATGATCGGCCGGAAATCGAACCTCAGTGCCCGGCTTCGGTATGGCGAAGCCCTCGGCGCTCGTCCCCAGTCCCGCAAAGCCTTGCGGTGATGCTTCTCCGGCTGCCGAGAAGAGGAAGACCAGGCCCAAAGCGGCTGCGAGCATCGATTTAGCGTTCATTGGCGAATACCTTGAGCAGATCGGAAGGCGTAACCTTTGACAAACGGCTGAGCGGAATCAGGACCGACAGAAGTGCTGCGGCCAAGGCAATCACGCCGAGCCGCAGCCAGTCGGCCGGGAACACCTGCATCGGCAGCCGCCAACCGAAGGCTTCGACGTTGACGATCGCAAGCAATACCCAGGCGAGCCCCAGGCCGACGGGCAATGCCGCGAGCAGCGTCATCACGCAGAGCGCCATGGTCCGCGCCAGTTCGAGCAGAACCAGCTTACGCCTCGTCACCCCCAGCGCCCAAACCGGAGCGAGCTGTGGTAGACGAATGCCTGACAGGGTGAGCAGGCTTGCGAACATCGCAAGACCCGCAACTATGAGCGTCAGCATGTTCAATGCGGCCGTGACAGAGAATGTCCGCTCGAAAATCGCAACGGAAGCCCGCTTGAGGCTCGCCTGGTCCACTATATTCCCGGGCGGCAGACCGAACTCGCTGACCAGCCTGTCTCGAACCTGTTCGACACCGTCGGGTGCAATCCGCAATCCGTATCGAAGGCGCGGCACATCGGGGTGGTGCGACACCAACTGATCGATGCCGACGATCACCTGTCCCATCGGATTCCCGTAGTCCGAATACACGCCGGCAATTTCTGTCTTCCACCCAGCGCCGAGCGAAATTGTATCGCCGATCGCCAGCCGCTCGCGTCGCCAAAGCTGCTCGTTGATCAAGACCCCGCTCCCTTGAGCGACGCGATCCCAAACATCCGGCGTGCCGTCGAGAAGCGGCCAGTGATCGCGATAGGTCCTGTCGTTGGCGACGCCATATATCTGCACGCGCTGGCCGAGAACCTCGCCGTCCACATTCCAGATCGGAAGAATGGCATCGACGTGCTGCGGAAGCCACATTCGCAGCCTTGCCGCCTCGTCTTCGCTCCGCGCCGTCACGTAAAGCTCGGCAGCGAGCCGCTGGTCGAGCCATCCGACAAAGGTCGCCCGGAAGCTCGATACCATGGTTCCGACACCGATATTCGCCGACAGCGCAAGCAGCAGCGCCATGAGCGCGAGCGCCAGGCCCGGGAGCTGCTGGCGCGTATCCGCCCAGAACCAGACTGTCAGCGCCTGTTTCGAGGCGCGCTGCAAGGCAAGCAGGATAAGGCCGAGCAAGACGGGCAGGAGCAGCGCTGCGCCAAGCAGGAGGCCACCCAGAACACCGAACCCCGCCGGCAGACCGCGGCCCCAATGGGCGAGCGCCGTCGACAGGACCAACAGCGCCAGCGCGAGGGCCGCCTGCCAGCGCAACCCTGCCTCCGAAGCCCTCGCCCAAGCCCTCGGCTGCGCCGGTGCGAGAAGTGGCATGCGCCACACGCGCCAGAGGCTTTGCGCCGATGACAGCAACGCACCTGCTATGGCGATCCCCAAGCCGGCCGCAGACCACTCGGGACGCAAGGACAATGTTCCGGGAACGGCTGCGCCGTAGAGACCCTGCAGCGTCGCGGCGACGCCCGGAAGAAGAACGGCGGCGACGACATAGCCGAGCGCGACGCCGGCCAGACCCGCGACCGTCGAAAGTACAAGAAGTTCTCCCAACAACAAGAGGGTCAAGGCGGTGGCTGAAACGCCGAGGGATCTCAACGTCCGGAACGTGGATCGTCGCTGCTCGAAGGCGAGGCCGATCGCGGAATAGACGATGAACAGGCCGACCGCGAACGCAAGGAATCCGAACGCCGTCAGGTTGAGGTGGAAGCTGTCGGTCAGCCGTCCAATGTCGCCTTGCGCATCCGGCTGCTTCAGGACCAGTTCGGGTGCTATTTGGTCGATCGGAGGCAGGCCTTCAGACTGATCACGCGCCACGATGAGCTTGCTCAGCTGGTCCGGCTTGCCGAGAAGTGTTTGGGCTATCCCGATGTCGGTTATCGCTGTATTCGGCAGCATCTGCCCGGCGACCCGCAGTGGAGGCAGCGGCAGGCTCCGGAGCCGATCTGCCGTTTCGGTCGAGACGATCAGCTGGCCAGGCGGCGTCGCAAAATCGCGCAGGTTCCCCGTTCCGCCCAAATCCACCTGCTGGGCTTCATCCGGAATGCTGAGCGGATCGATGCCGATGACGTGAAGCCGAACGCCGCCGATGCGAGTATCGCCTTCCAGCACGGGCGAGACCAGCCATCCCGCGCGCCGCAGCGCGATAAAGGCCTGCTGGGAAAACGGCGCGCCGTCAGCCGAGACGAGCTGTTCAAGCCGATCCTGACCGAGCATGGAGGCGGCACGCGCATAGCTGGCGCGAGCCTCTGCGTTGATGGCCTGCACCCCCGACCAAAGCGCAGTGGCGAGTGAAAGCCCCAGCATCAGCATTGCCAGCTGGAACGGCCGGCGACGCCAATGCGAAAGAAGGGCGCCGAGCGCCGTCAGAAACATCAGTCGACCCGCCCCGCGCTGAGATTGACATGGACATCCAGCTTCGCGGCGAGCCTCAGCGAGTGCGTCACCATCAGCAATGCCGCATCGGTATCCGCGACCAGCGACAGCATGGCTGATACCACCGCGTCGCCCGTCGCCTCGTCAAGATTTCCGGTCGGCTCGTCGGCGAGCACAAGCCTGGGACGGGCCGCAAGCGTGCGTCCGATCGCCACCCTTTGCTGCTGTCCGCCGGAAAGCTGCTCGGGATATCGCTTGAGCAGCCCCTTTAGTCCTAGACGATCGGTGAGCTCATCCACCCATTCCGGCTCATGGCGACCAGCGAGCCGGCTGTGGAAGGCCAGATTGGCAGCGACATCCAAGGAGGGAATGAGGTTGAATTGCTGAAAGACGAGGCCAACAGTCTTGCGGCGGTAGGCGGCGCGACCGCTTTCATCAAGGGTGGTGATATCAGTCCCGTCAACGACGATCTTGCCAGAATCGCGTTGGTCCAAGGCCGCAACGAGGTGCAACAGCGTACTCTTTCCGCTTCCGGACTCCCCGGTAAGGGCCATCGTCCGGCCGGCATCGAGATCGAGATCTACGCCGCGCAGCACGTTCAGCACCCCCTCCGCCGTCGAATAGGATTTGCTGACATTTCGGAGGGCAACGATCATTGGATTCCCGAGCGAGGGCCGTGACAAGGCATATGTAAGCGGCGCCCAAACGGATTAAAAGTGCCATTCGCCCGGCTCGAAGCCAGAACGCGCAGGTCAGTGGCCTCAGCGCGCGCTGCTCATTTTCCGTACAAAGCTCTGGATCGTTCAAGATGCTTGAGCATCGCCATCTCCGAGCCGTCGGCGTCATTGGCCGCCAATCGGTCGACGATCTCCTCATGCTCGACCAGCGTGAATTTTTCCTTGCCGGTCCAGATCAACATCTCGGTGTGATATTCCTTCAGCCACGCGAGCATCGCTTCGCTGACGGCGACGTAGATCGGATTGCCTGAAATCTGCGCGATGCGGGTGTGGAATTCCATGTCCGCGCTGATGAACTCTTCGGCCTGCCCAAGGGACTCCCGTTGGCGCTCGATGATCTCCCTGAGATCGCCGATATCCTTCTCGGAGGCCCGCTGCGCAGCCTCGCGCGCCATGCCGCGCTCGAAGAATATGCGCGCACTCTTGAGATGCTCCAGCGAGTCGGCCGACTGCGACAACATGATCTTCGCGGTCAGATCGACCTGGCGAAATATCGACTTTGCCGTCAACCTGAGGACCTTCGCCCGCTCGCCATGTGAAATACTCACCAGGCCTTTGTTGGCAAGCGATTGCATGGCTTCGCGAATGGCAGGCCGGCCCACGCCGAAGCGCTCCATGAGGACACGCTCGGATGGCATCTCATCGCCAGGCCGAAGTTCACCGGAGGTGATCATCCGCTCTAGCCGATCAAACACTTCGTCGGACAATTTTCGACGCACAATCTGTTCGACGGGTTGGGTCATAACGTCTCGCTGGCTCAAAATGTCTCCTCCCCTACCACCTTCCGGGCTGACGACAAAGCGCGCTAGCAAAATTCACGCTGCCGAAAATTTTCCTTCCCATCGGTTGGGATACTCATTATACCAGATCACGAGTTGACGCCATGACAATCTTTCGTGGCCAGAGGAGCAACCGGCATTTCCATGATGATTACCGTGACCTACCGCATCGAAACGCCCGGCAGCGTCGAAGCGATGGCGGGCAAAATCGCCAGCGACCAGTCGACGGGCACCTTCGTGCCGGTTCCCGGTGAGACGGAGGAGCTGAAGTCACGTGTAGCGGCTCGTGTTGTTGGAATTCGACACCTTGATGACGCGAGTTACCCGACCTGGCCAGAGGTTACGCCGGGCACGCGGTTGCGGCGCGCCGACGTTGACATCGCCTTTCCGCTGGACGCGATCGGCGCGGACCTCTCGGCGCTGATGACCATCGCGATCGGTGGCGTTTATTCCATCAAGGGCATGACCGGCATCCGCATCGTCGACATGAAACTGCCGAACGCCTTCAAGGGCGCGCATCCCGGACCGCAGTTCGGGATTCCCGGTAGCCGCCGCCTGACAGGCGTTGAGGGCCGCCCCATTATCGGAACGATCGTCAAGCCGGCGCTCGGGCTGCGGCCACACGAGACGGCGGAACTCGTCGGCGAACTGATCGAGTCGGGCGTCGACTTCATCAAAGACGACGAGAAGCTGATGAGCCCGGTCTATTCGCCGCTCAAGGAGCGCGTTGCAGCGATCATGCCGCGCATTCTCGATCACGAGCAGAAGACCGGCAAGAAGGTCATGTATGCCTTCGGGATCTCGCATGCCGACCCCGACGAGATGATGCGCAACCACGACGTTGTTGCGAAAGCGGGCGGCAACTGCGCCGTCGTCAACATCAACTCTATCGGCTTCGGCGGCATGAGCTTTCTCCGCAAGCGCTCCAATCTGGTGCTACATGCGCACCGAAACGGTTGGGACGTGCTGACGCGCCATCCAGGCGCTGGGATGGACTTCACGGTCTACCAGCAATTCTGGCGGCTGCTCGGCGTCGATCAGTTTCAGATCAACGGCATCAGGGTCAAGTATTGGGAACCGGACGAAAGCTTCGTCTCCTCCTTCAAGGCTGTCAGCACGCCGCTGTTCGATACCTCGGACTGCCCGCTTCCTGTCGCCGGCTCCGGACAGTGGGGAGGACAAGCCCCGGAGACCTACCGGCGGACGGGTCGCACCACTGATCTTCTCTACCTCTGCGGCGGCGGCATCGTCAGCCACCCTGGCGGACCGGCGGCCGGCGTTCGCGCCGTGCAGCAGGCATGGCAGGCCGCCGTCGCCGACATCCCGTTGGAGACCTACGCCAAGGATCATCCGGAACTTGCCGCCTCGATTGCCAAGTTCGCCGACGGCAAAGGCGCGTAACGGCGATGGACGAGCTTCTCATCAGCTACTACGGCGACGACTTCACGGGCTCCACTGATGTCATGGAGGCCCTGGCGTCGAATGGCGTTCCGACTGTGCTCTTTCTCGACATCCCCTCGCCTGAGCTCCTCGCGCGTTTCAAGGACTGTCGCGCGATCGGCATCGCCAGTACAAGCCGCAGCGAGACGCCTGACTGGATGCAACGGCACCTGACACCCGCGTTCGAGTGGCTGAAATCGCTGGGTGCGAATACCTGCCACTACAAGGTCTGTTCAACCTTCGACTCCAGTCCTGCCATCGGCAGCATCGGCAAGGCGATCGAGATCGGCGGCGCGACGTTCGGTCAATCCATCGTGCCGGTGATCGTCGGTGCGCCGCAACTGAAGCGCTACACCGCATTCGGCAACCTGTTTGCCGCCTACCAGGGCCGCACGTATCGCATCGACCGCCATCCGGTGATGAGTCGCCATCCGGTGACTCCGATGGATGAAGCCGACCTGACCCTCCATCTCGCAAAGCAGACCGACATTCCGGTTGCCCTCGCCGATCTCGTGACGATCACCGCACCTGATGCCGACAGTCATGTCGATGAACTGGTTGCCGGCGAGGCCGGCATTCTGCTGATCGACGTCGATTCTCCGGCGACCCAGCAAGCTGCAGGCCGCCAGTTGATGCGTATCACAAGCCGGGCCGGCGCCTTCGTCATTGGCTCGTCGGGCGTCGAGTATGCTCTTCTCAATGCGTGGCGACAGCAGGGGCTGCTGAAGGGAAGCGCCGAGTTCCCCGATGTCGGCGCTGTGGACCGGCTCGCCGTCGTCTCCGGCAGTGTGTCGCCAACAACCGAACGGCAGATCCGCGCCGCTATCGATGACGGTTTCGAGGCGATCCCGATCGATCCTGTCGCGCTGGTGTCGGATGATGGCGAGCGTGCGATCGAGGCCGCTGTGGCCACCGGCGTAGAGAAGCTGAAGAACGGCAGCAGCGTCATCCTGTACACCGCCCTCGGACCCTCGGCGGACGTTGGCGCCGACATCGACAAAGTCCCGGGTGCACGCCACAAGCTGGGGCGCGCGCTCGGGATAATCCTGCGTAGCCTGGTTACGAGTGAGGGACTGAAGCGCGCCGTCATTGCGGGCGGCGACACCTCGAGCCATGCGCTCAAAGAACTGCGGGTCGATGCCCTGACCACTCTTCTGCCTCTGCCTCAGACGCCCGGCTCTCCCCTCTGTGTTGCGCATGGCACCTACGCGCCCACCAATGGCCTGCAGATCGCGTTGAAGGGCGGCCAGATCGGCACCGATGGTTATTTCTCGCAGATCCGCGACGGAAGGCGGGGCTGACCACCGTCGGAAGTAAGAATTTTAGTGTTATGGTGATTGACTCATCATACCAGTTTATGATCCTATCCAAACATCGAAAAGGTGAGGAAACATGACTACAATTGCCCTCTTCGGCGCCGGCGGAAAAATGGGATACCGCCTTGCCAAGAATCTCAAAGGCTCGCGTTTTGACGTCCGCCATGTCGAAGTCAGCGACGCTGGAAAAGCGCGCCTGAAGAACGATCTTGCTATCGATTGTGTGCCGTCGGACGCGGCGCTGAATGCCGCTGAGGTCGTGATCCTGGCGGTTCCGGACACGGCAATCGGCAAGGTTGCTGCCGGCATCGTTGACAAGCTGAAGCCCGGCACCATGGTCATCGCGCTCGACGCTGCGGCTCCCTTCGCCGGGCACCTGCCGAAGCGCGATGATCTTACCTACTTCGTCACCCATCCCTGCCATCCGCCGATCTTCAACGACGAGACGGAGATGCAGGCGAAGAAGGATCACTTCGGCGGCCTGTTTGCCAAGCAGCACATCGTTTCGGCTCTCATTCAGGGTCCGGACGGTGCCTACGCACTCGGCGAGGAAATCGCCAAGGTGATCTGGGCTCCGGTCATGCGCTCACACCGCGTCACCGTCGAGCAGATGGCGATGCTGGAGCCTGGACTGTCGGAAACCGTCTGCGCATCGCTGCTCGTCGTCATGCGCCAGGCCATGGACGAATGCGTTGCCCGCGGCGTGCCCGCAGAGGCGGCCCGCGATTTTCTACTCGGCCATATGAATGTGCTCGGCGCGGTCATCTTCAAGGAAGTGGATGGCGTGTTCTCGGACGCCTGCAACAAGGCGATCGAGTTCGGCATCCCTGCGCTGATGCGCGACGACTGGAAGAAGGTATTCGAACCCCAGGAGATCGCCGAAAGCATCCGGCGCATCACCTGAAAAGGCTTGGGGAGGCCAAAAGCCTCCCCCTCTACCGCCCCAAGGGAGACGGGGCTTCATTCACACTCGGGAGGACAATATGAAACTAACGCGTAGACTGACACTTGCGGCCTTTGCCGGCGCATTGGCACTGGGGACGGCCATTCCGGCCTATTCGGCGGACCTGATCGCCATCATCACGCCAGCCCATGACAACCCCTTCTTCAAGGCCGAGGCGGTCGGTGCGGAAGCCAAGGCGAAAGAGCTTGGTTACGAAGCCCTCGTCATGACGCATGACGACGACGCCAACAAGCAGTCGGAGATGATCGACACGGCCATCGGCCGCGGCGCAAAGGCCATCATCCTCGACAACGCCGGCGCGGATGCGTCGGTTGCAGCCGTCAAGAAGGCAAAGGATGCAGGCATCCCCTCATTCCTGATCGACCGCGAAATCAACGCGAGCGGCGTTGCCATGGCCCAGATCGTCTCCAACAATTACCAGGGTGCCCAGCTGGGCGCGCAGGAGTTCGTCAGGCTGATGGGCGAAAAGGGCAACTATGTCGAGCTGGTCGGCAAGGAATCCGATACCAATGCCGGCATTCGCTCGCAGGGCTATCACGACGTCATCGACGACTATCCGGACCTGCAGCTGGTCGCCAAGCAATCGGCCAACTGGAGCCAGACGGAAGCCTACTCGAAGATGGAAACCATCCTCCAGGCCAATCCCGACATCAAGGGGGTGATCTCCGGCAACGACACGATGGCGATGGGCGCGATCGCAGCGCTGCAGGCCGCCGGCCGCAAGGACGTGATCGTTGTCGGCTTTGACGGCTCCAATGACGTCCGGGACTCCATCAAGGCTGGCGGCATCAAGGCGACTGTCCTGCAGCCGGCCTACGCGCAGGCACAGCTGGCCGTCGAACAGGCCGACGCCTACATCAAGAACAAGACGACGCCCAAGGAAGAGAAGCAGTTGATGGACTGCGTCCTCGTCAATTCTGACAACGCCGGCAAGCTCGAGACCTTCGCGCTCACGAACTAACCGCACCTGGATCAATGCAGAGGGCGGCAGACCGCGCCCTCTGTTGTTCATTTGATGACGTCGAGGCCTGTCGCATGTGGAGAATGAAGGGCGTTTTGCTCGCTGCTATCGTGGCCGCGGCCTTGCCCGGTTGCAAGATCATCAAGACTCCGACCGCGGAGGAAAAGGCGGCGGCTGCGGCGAAGAACGCATTTGACCCGAATGCAAGGGTCGAGGCGATCTGGCAGCCACAGGTCGTGCCCTATTTCGAGAAGCGCGCAGGCGAACTCAAAGACGTCGCGCAACTGGCGGCCACCAGCCCTGACCAGGCGGGGGAGAAATACGGCAATCCGCGCAAGCAGAGCAGTTCGCCCTGGACTTATGCGGTGAAAGTCACCGGCAAGGTCGTCGCGGCGGATACGGCCTCGCGCGCGGCAACGCTCGAAGTCGACGCAGATGGCGACGGCAAGGCTGACGCGAAGGTGCAGATCGGCCCGGCCCTGCGCGGTACGGCGCTGCGCGACACGCTGGACTTCGTCAATTTCAACGAATTCAAGAACCAGATCGAGTGGGCGCAGTTCGGCAAGGCGTTCAACGAGAAAGCCAATACGGCTTTCCTGTCCGCCGTCCCGCGCGACGGTCTCGTCGGCAAGACAGTGAGCGTGACCGGCGCCTTTCCGCTGCCGAACAGCGGACAGCTTCCGCTTGTCACGCCTTCCGAACTAACGGTGGGATCATGACCGCGAGCGAGACACCGAAGGACGACATCATCCTGCACCTCGCAGACGTGTCGAAGGTCTATTCCGGCATCGTCGCGGTCAAGCGCGCCAATCTCGCATTGCGCCGCGGGGCGGTAAACGTTCTGGTCGGCGAAAATGGCGCAGGCAAATCGACGCTTATGAAGATCATCGCCGGCGTCGAGCGCCCGACGATGGGACGCATCATTCTGGATGGAGAGCCCGTATCCTTCCACAGCCCGGCCGATGCGCAGGCGCATGGCATCGGCATGATCTTCCAGGAACTCAATCTCTTCGCCAACATGTCGGTCGCGGAGAACATCTTTGCCACCCGCGAGATCACCCGCGGCCCGCTCGGCATCGATCACAAGGCGCAGGTCGAAAAGGCCAATGCGTTTCTGAAACGATTGGATGCCGGAATCGACGCGGAAACGATGGTCGAAGATCTGCCGATCGGCCAGCAGCAGCTCGTCGAAATCGCCAAGGCGATGTCGCTGAATGCGCGCATCCTGATCATGGATGAGCCGACGTCCGCTCTTTCAGCAGCCGAAGTCGAAATCCTCTTCAAAGTCATTGCGGACCTCAAGGCCCAGGGTGTGGCGATCGTCTACATCTCGCACCGGCTGGAAGAGCTGATGCGCATCGGCGACTATATCACCGTTCTGCGTGACGGCCAGATCACCGGCCAAGCCATGGTGCGCGACATCGATACCCGTTGGATCGTGCGCTCGATGATCGGCTCCGACGCCAAGGATTTCGCCAAGTCGGTCGATCACGCCGTCGGCAAGGAGATGTTCCGCGCCGAGGATATCAGCCTGCCGCGGCCAACCG
The DNA here is from genome assembly GCF_056755095.1 of Rhizobium sp. SVR5-9E. Lineage (NCBI taxonomy): Bacteria > Pseudomonadati > Pseudomonadota > Alphaproteobacteria > Hyphomicrobiales > Rhizobiaceae > Rhizobium > Rhizobium sp. SVR5-9E. The sequence goes on from NZ_JBNDHS010000002.1 coordinate 107,026, forward strand.
GCGGGCTTGCGGTCGACCACGTCTCATTGTCGGTGAAAGCCGGCGAAATCCTCGGCATCTATGGTCTGATGGGTGCCGGCCGCAGCGAATTCTTCGAATGCGTGATCGGACGGCACATGCACTCGACGGGCAAGATCTTCATCGATGGCAAGGAAGTCCGCGCCCGCGACACCACGAGGCGCATCCGCCGCGGTCTTGCGCTCATTCCGGAAGACCGGCAGCGGGAGGGACTGGTCCAGGTTCTGTCGATCGCCTCCAACCTGACGCTGGCGAGCCTTGGCCGCTTCACCCGCCTCTTTCATATCAACAGCAGCGCCGAGAAGAGCGCCATTCGCGATGCGATCAGCGACCTCTCGATCAAGGCGCCGAACCCGGATTTCGAAGTCACCTCGATGTCCGGCGGCAATCAGCAGAAGGTGGTGATCGGCAAGGCGTTGATGACCAACCCGAAGGTGCTTCTGATGGACGAGCCGAGCCGCGGCATCGATGTCGGCGCCAAGGCGGATGTCTTCCGCACAATGCGCCGGCTGGCGGCAAACGGGCTTGCCATCCTGTTTTCGACTTCAGACCTCGAAGAGGTCATGGCGCTTTCCGATCGCATCGCGGTGTTGAGCAACGGCCAGCTGGTGGCCGTTTTCGACCGGAGCGAGGCCACGGAAGACGCCATCATTGCGGATTCGGCCAAGGGACACGGACATCAAGGGAAACTCGCATCATGACGGCGGCCACATCAACCACTTCCTCGCCGGCGAGCGCGAACGGCTCTATCCTCCTGACGCTGATGAAGCTCAGGACCTTCATCGCACTCTTCGCGGTCATCATTTTCTTCGCAATCTTCGCACCGAATTTCACCTCGACGGCGAACATGATCCTGATGTCGAAGCATGTGGCGCTGAACGCCTTCCTGGCGATGGGCATGACGTTCGTCATCATCACCGGCGGCATCGACTTGTCAGTGGGATCGATCGTCGGTCTCTGCGGCATGGTGGCCGGCGGCCTCATCCTCTACGGCATCGAACTGCCGATCGGCTATACGATCTACTTCAACCTCTTCGAAATCGTGCTCATCACACTTTCGATCGGGTTGCTGATTGGCCTCATCAACGGCCTGCTGATTACCAAGCTCAATGTCGCGCCCTTCATCGCGACGCTCGGTACGCTCTATATCGCCCGCGGTCTCGCGCTGCTGTCCTCGGACGGCCAGACCTTCCCGAACCTCGTCGGCCGTCCGGAGTATTCGACGACAGGTTTCGACTTCTTCGGCGCCGGTCGCGTGCTCGGCTTGCCGGTGTCGATCTGGATCCTGATCGTGCTCGCTCTGCTTGCTGCCTATGTCGCGCGATCCACGCCGATCGGCCGCCATATCTTTGCCGTCGGCGGCAACGAGCGCGCCGCGCGCATGTCGGGTATCCGCGTCGATCTCGTAAAAATCGTCGTCTACATGTTCTCCGGACTTTGCGCTGCGATCGTTGGCGTCATTATCTCTTCCGAACTGATGGCCTCGCACCCGGCAACCGGCGAAAGCTTCGAACTCAACGCAATCGCTGCGGCCGTGCTCGGCGGCACCTCGATGTCGGGCGGGCGTGGGACGATCGGCGGAACGATCATCGGCGCCTTCGTGATCGGCATCCTGTCGGACGGGCTGGTGATGATGGGCATCTCATCCTTCTGGCAGATGGTCATCAAGGGGCTGGTGATTATCATCGCCGTGGTTGTCGACCAGGCGCAGCGCCGCCTGCAGCAACGCGTTACTCTCATGCAGATGGCAAAGGCAGGTTGATATGACTGAATTGAAGGGTGCATTGATCGGTTGCGGGTTTTTCGCGATCAACCAGATGCACGCATGGAACGATGTCGAAGGTGCCAGGATCGTCGCGATCTGCGATTGCGATCCGGAGCGGCTGAAGATCGTCGGAGACCAGTTCGGTATCGACAGACGCTATAGCGATGCCGAGGCGCTGTTTGCCGACGGAGGTTTCGATTTCGTCGATATCGCCACGACCGTCCAGAGCCATCGTGTCCTTGTGGAAATGGCGGCTCGGCACAAGGTCGCGGCCATCTGCCAGAAGCCGTTCGCCAAGACTCTGTCGGACGCAAAGGCGATGGTGGAGGCGTGCCGCAATGCCGGCGTGCCGCTGATGGTGCACGAGAACTTCCGCTGGCAGACACCGATCCAGGCCGTCCGCAGGGCTTTGGATGGCGGGGCCATCGGCACCCCGTTTTGGGGCCGCTTCTCCTTCCGGTCCGGCTACGACGTCTTCTCCGGCCAGCCATATCTCGCCGAGCAGGACCGATTCATCATCGAGGATCTCGGCATCCATACGCTCGACATCGCTCGCTATATCCTCGGCGACGTTTCCGCCATCACGGCTCGGACGAAACGGGTCAATCCCAAGATCAAAGGCGAAGACGTAGCGACCATCCTGCTCGACCACGAATCCGGCGCGACATCCGTCGTGGACGTCAGCTACGCCACAAAGCTCTCGAAGGAACCCTTTCCCGAGACATTGATCGAACTGGACGGTTCCGACGGAACCATCCGCCTCACCCGAGGCTACGGGCTCGAAGTAACCAACGCGCAGGGCACCACCACGACGGATGTGTCCCCCAAGCTATTGTCATGGGCCTCGCGCCCCTGGCACAACATTCAGGAGAGCGTCTACGAGATCCAGCAGCACTGGGTCGACCAATTGAAGCGCGGCGCCGAGCACTCGACATCCGGGACCGACAATTTGAAGACCTTTGCCCTCGTTGAAGGCGCCTATGAAAGTGCAGCGAGAGGACAAACGGTCGACGTCGGAGCGCTGCTGCGATGACGGTCGATCCGTTCCTGCTCTACGGCACCCGTGTCGTCGAAACACCACCGGTTCGCCTTAGGGCCGGAAAGCTCGAAGTCGACCTCGCCGATGGCAGCCTGCGCACGATCCGCTACGATGGGACCGAGGTGCTGAGAGCGATCTCCTACCTCGTTCGCGACCGGGACTGGGGCACCTATAGGCCGGAGATCGCCGACCTAAAGATCGCGCAAAATGATGATCATTTCGAGGTCACCTATCGGGCCCGCTGCAATGGGCCGGAGAACACGACGCTCGTTATCGACGTTCGAATTGGCGGACACAGCGGGCGGCTCGACTTCGAGGCCGAAGCCATCTCGGAAACGGGCTTCGAGACGAACCGCTGCGGCTTCTGCATTCTTCATCCGATCGTTGGAGTGGCCGGGTCGCGGGCTACGGTCGAGCACGTCGATGGCACGACCGAGGCAACCCGGTTTCCTGATTTCATCGAGCCCTGGCAGCCGTTCAAGGACATGCGCGCCATCACCCACGAGGTCGCACCTGATGTCACCGCGGAATGCCGCATGGAGGGCGACACCTTCGAAATGGAGGATCAGAGAAACTGGTCGGACGCGTCCTACAAGACCTACGTCCGGCCGCTCGCCCTTCCCTGGCCTTATCAGATTCCCGCCAATCAACCCGTCCGGCAAAAGACATCGCTGATCATCAAGGACAGCCGCCCCGCACAGCGCGCTTCTGTCGGTAGCTCGGGCGGAGCAATAAAACTTCAACTCGGCGCACGCTCCGGCGCCGTGCCGGCAATCGGTCTGATCATTACACCCGAGGAAGCTGATGCGTCTCTCTCGGCGCAGAGCTTCCTATCGGAGACCGCGCCCCGGGAACTGCTCTTCCATCTCGATCCAGGTGCTGGACACGGCGTCGAAGCGCTCAAGCGGTTCGCCGCAATTGCTGCAGTTCACCCCGGACGTTCGACGCTGGAGATCGCGCTTTCTTGCAAGCAGTCCCCAGCGAGCGAAACAGCCGAGATTGCCCAACAAATGCGGTCGGCGGGATTCAAACCGGATGCGGTCATGATCTCGCCCTCCGTCGACCGGCAGTCGACGCCGCCCGGCAGCAAATGGCCCGACTGCCCGCCCCTCGAAGAGGTCTATGCCGCAGCCCATTCCGCTTTTCCAGGCATGCGCATCGGCGGCGGCATGCTCAGCTACTTTACCGAACTGAACCGCAAGCGTGTGCCGGACAAACAGCTTGGCTTCATCAGCCACTGCACCAACCCGATCGTCCATGCAGCCGACGATCTCAGCGTCATGCAGACGCTGGAGGCCCTGCCCTTCATTACCCGCTCGGTGCGGGCCATCTACGGTGAGAAACCCTACCGGATCGGCCCATCGACCATACCGATGCGGCAGAACCCCTACGGCAGCCGCACGATGGACAACCCGTCGGGCGGGCGCATACCCATGGCCAACCGGGACCCGCGCCACAACGGACGTTTCGCAGAGGCTTTCGCGCTTGGTTACGCGATCCGGGTGCTGGATGCCGATCTCGAATGCCTGACGCTATCGGCGTTGACCGGTCCGTTTGGTTTGATCGCCGGTCCGGGTGAACCGACCCCGGAAGGCGGCCGGCGCCCGCTGTTCAATACGGTACGGACACTGTCCGCATTGGCCGGCGCATCCTGGCAGGAGTGCGTCTCCTCCTCGCCCTCCGAGGTTCTGGCGTTCGTCGCGCGCGGTGACACAGGGACCAGGCTTCACGTGGTCAACCTGACGCACGAAGAACAGGAAGTCGACTGCAGCGCGTGCAGGTTGGCGTCCGAGAATCCGGGTGCGCACCTTCGGCTCGCTTCATTCGCTACCGCGATCTTGCCACTCGCGGATTGACCTGAAGCGTACCAACTGCACCATCTTGATGGTTACCTCATCATACCAGTTGACATGTAAATCACTATCTGTAAAAAGAGCTGCAGCTTATCAAGAGGAGGACGGTAATGCTGACCCTATCTGCAAAATTGAAATCCGCGAGCCTTGTCGCAATGGCCGTTGCGGCTCTATCGGCAAGTCCGGTCTTCGCTGAAGACATCACGCTCTGGACGCTGAACTTCGACAATAACGCTGCGAACGTAGCCCTGAAGAAGGTCGCCAGCGACTTCGAGGCAGCCAATCCCGGCACCCACATCGAGATTGTTCAGCGCGCTGTCGACGAGCACAAGACGGCGTTGCGCGTCGCCGCAGGCTCAAACCGCGGCCCCGACATCTACTTTAGCTGGGCGGGTCTGGGCCTTGGCGGTGAGTACGTGAAGGCTGGTCTGTCGCTGCCGCTCGACAAGTACTACACCGAATACAAGTGGACCGACGAACTCCTGCCCTCCGCGGCCGCTTTCGCCGACCTCTATCCTGGCGGCAAGCATGGCACGCCGTTCACCTTCAAGGGTGAAGCGGTCTACTACAACAAGAAGCTGTTCGAGCAGGCCGGGATCAAGGATGAACCCAAGACCTACGACGAGCTTCTCGCGGCGGCTGAGAAACTCAAGGCAGCAGGCATTCCGGGGTTCACCTTCGGCGGGACCGTCAACTGGCACGTGATGCGCCTTATGGATGTCATCCTTGAAACAAAATGCGGCGCTGAAAAGCATGATGCGTTGAAGTCCATGAAAGTGGACTGGACGAAGGAGCCGTGTGCGACGGAGGCCTTCACGGAGTTCGCAAAATGGACGAAGGACTACACGCTGCAGCCATTCATGGGCATCGACAACAAGCAGTCGTATAGCCTGTTCACGGCTGGCCGCGCGGCCATGATGCTGGAGGGCGACTGGCTGGTCGGTCAATTGACGGGCAGCGGCGCCAATCTCGACGATTACGGGATCTTCCCCTTCCCGACCAACACCGACCGCCTCTACGGGTTTGCCGAGTACAACTACGTCAGTACGAAGAGCAAGAACCCTGACATGGCGGCGAAATTCCTCGACTATTTCCTCTCGAACAAGGTTCAGCAGGATCTGGTCGGGCAGGTCAGCTCGATCTCGGTCAACAAGAACGTGCAGTACACCAACCAGAAGCCGCTCGAGGCGGAATGGCTGGATATCTTCAAGAAGTACAGCAAGATCTACATGAACGGCGACCAAGCATTTCCGCTCGATGTGACGACGGAATATTTCCGCGTCATCAACGACGTCGCATCGGGCAACATCGAACCGGCTGAGGCCCCGAAGCAGCTGCAGAGCTTTATCGCAAGCCGGACGTAATTCCTCCCAAGTCGCCAGTCGACCGCTCCGCATGTCGGTCGGCTGGCGCACCATCATGAAGACAGGCAGCGGCCTCGCGCTGCCCGGAGGAGAGCATGTCACTACGACAAACGACACATGATCCGAGCGTGCAAGCGCTCATCCTGCTCGTGCCTGCGCTGGCGATCTACGCAGTATTCGCCCTTTATCCGATGCTCAATGTGGTCATTTTGAGCTTTCAGAAGTGGAACGGACTGGATCCGCAGCGGCAATTCGTCGGGCTTGCGAACTACTCCGCGATTTTCACGAGAGATCCGGTCTTTTGGGTCGCTTTCCGCAATACGGTCATCTGGACGCTGATGAGCCTGGTGTTCCCTCCGACGGTGGGTCTGCTGCTGGCGCTCAGCCTCAACCAGAAGATTTTCGGGCGCAACAGCCTCCGGGCCATTTTCTATCTTCCGGTTATCATTGCGCCGATCGCGGTCGCGACGATGTGGAAGTGGATGTACGATCCCTTCTTCGGACTGTTCAGCCAGCTGCTGACGTCGTGGGGTCTGCAGACCTGGATCCAGGACTGGCTGGGTAACCAGAAAATCGCCCTCTACTCGGTTTTTGTCGCCTACCTCTGGCAAACAGTCGGCTTTTCAATGGTCCTGTTCCTGGCGGGCCTCCAGAATGTCTCCCAGACTCTCGTGGAGGCTGCCCGGATCGACGGCGCTGGCCGGTGGGCCGTCTTCAAGCATGTGACCCTGCCCGCGCTCCGTCCGACCGTGACGATCGTGCTGGTTCTTTCGATCATCTCGTCGCTGAAGGCTTTCGACATCGTCTATGGTCTGACAGGCGGTGGCCCGGCGCAATCCACCCAGATGCTCGCGCTCTGGGCATTTACACAGGCCATGCAGATCTTCGATTTTGGTCGAGGCGCGGCCATATCGGTCGTCCTGCTCCTGATCACCATCGCAATCGTCATTCCCTACCTGCGATGGACCCAGAAGAAGGAGGAGGCAGAATCGTGACAGCCGTTCAGACCGACTCAACCGTTGGACAGGCTCACGCCGAGACCTCCACGCTCAAGCGCGATCCGGTCCTGATTGCTCTCTGGATCGCCTTGGTCCTGGTTGCACTCATCTGGGTGGCACCGTTCGTCTTCATTGTGTTCACATCGCTGAAGACGCCGGCCGCGGTCACGAGTACAGGCGCATTCATGCCGCCGACGGAGCTTGCCTACGACAACTACAGCGGCGCATGGAGCCGCGGGAACTTTGCCAGCTCCTTCTTCAACAGCGTCATCATCACGGTGATAAAGGTGCCGCTCGGGCTCGCGCTTTCCGCCATGGCGGCCTATGCCCTCGCGAAGATTAAGCTCAAGATTACCAAGACGCTGCTGCTGGTTGTCGTGTTCGGCACGATGATTCCTTTTCAGGTCATGCTTGCGCCGTTGTTCACGTTGGTAAACTCTTTTGGGCTTATCGACACCTATCCTGGCGTTATCCTGCCATACATCGCCTTCGGGGTGCCTTATCAGGTCTTCATCCTGCACGGCTTCTTCAAGGCAATTCCGAAGGAACTGTCGGAAGCGGCGTTGATTGACGGCGCAACTCACTTCACGATCTTCCGGCGCATATTCCTTCCGGTCTGCCTTCCTGTCCTTGCGGCACTGCTCATCCTCGACTTCGTTTCGACCTGGAATGAATTCGCCATGGCGCTGGTGCTGCTTCAGGATCAGCACATGTGGACCCTGCCGCTTGGTCTTATGTCCTTTCAGGGACAGTTTTCGAGCAACTATGGTCAGCTCAACGCCGCGATCGTCATGACCGTCCTGCCGGCGACCATCGTCTACCTGATGTTCCAACGCTACTTCGTGTCCGGCCTCACGTCCGGTGCCGTCAAAGGCTGATGGCCAGAGAAATTTTCATGAGGAGAGAATTCTATGTCTAATGCAACAGTCGAAAAATGGGGCGTGTTCGAAGCTTCCTTTGATGGACCCTCCGACGGCAACCCGTATCTCGACGTGGCATTCGATGCCGTCTTCACCCACAAGAGCCGGGAAGTTCGGGTTCCGGGTTTCTATGACGGCAATGGGACCTATCGTGTCCGCTTCATGCCCGACGCCGAGGGCGAATGGTCTTTCCTGACCCGTTCCAAGACCGCGGCACTCGACGGCAAGACTGGTTCACTGGTCGCGACGGCCCCATCGGCCGGCAACCACGGCCCGGTGCGTGTGCGCAACAAGTTTCATTTCGCCTATGCCGATGGGACGCCGTTTCTGTCTTTTGGCACGACCTGCTATGCCTGGACGCACCAGCCGCTTGAGATGCAGCAGCAGACGCTGGAGACGCTGATGAAAACACGCTTCAACAAGATCCGCATGGGCGTCTTTCCGAAAGACTATCCGTACAACGTCAACGAGCCTCTCCATGCGTGCTTTGAGAAGGGCGCCGATGGCAAGGAAGACTTCGATAGACCCAACCCCGTCCTCTTCCGGCACTTCGAAAAGCAGGTGGCAGCACTTTGCGAACTCGGGATCGAAGCCGACATCATCATCTTCCACCCTTACGATCGCTGGGGCTACGCGGACATGTCGGCCGCGCAGGATTTTCGCTATGTCGAATATCTGGCCGCGCGTTTGTCCGCCTACCGGAACGTCTGGTGGTCGCTTGCCAACGAATATGACTTCCTCATCGATACGAAGCCGATGGAGCAATGGGATCGATACTTCCACATCCTGGAAGAGAACGATCCCTACCAGCACCTGCGCTCCATCCATAATGGCGACGTGACGGCAAACTTTGACCATCGCAAGCCTTGGGTCACTCATACGTGCATTCAAAATCCCGACGTCAAGCGCACCCAGGAGTGGCGCAACGCCTACGGCAAGCCAGTCGTCAACGACGAGCCCGAATATGAAGGCGACATCATGCAGTCCTGGGGCAATCTCAGCGCCCGGGAGCTGGTGCACCGCTTCTGGATCACAATGGCGCGCGGCGGATATGCCGGCCATGGCGAGACTTATTCCCACCCGGAGGATCTGATCTGGTGGGCCAAGGGCGGAGAGCTGCGCGGCGAGGCGTGGAAGCGTATCGGCTTCCTCAGGGACCTGCTTGAGGCGGACGTGAAGCACGGGCTGGAGCCCCTTGGCGTCATCGGCGAGTGGCCCTGGTCCCGCGTGTCGGGAGCGCGCGACGGCGACGGCGATTTCCGTCTGATCTACCTCGGCGAGCACCAGCCGGTCATCTGGTCCTCGGGCTTGCCGCTCGACAGCGACGATTATGACGTCGATCTCATCGATACCTGGGAGATGACCATCACGCCGGCGAAGAAGGTGGAGGCTCCCGTTCCCCATCCCACCCGTCACGGCGCAATTGTCCGCGGAGGCAAGCCGGACGCGGCCTTTGGCGTTCAAATTCCGCGCAAGCCGTACCAGGCACTGCGCGTCCGCCGGAAGCGCTGAGGATATTACAAGAGGTCCCGATGTCAGGGTTGAGCATCAAGAACGTCAAGAAGTCCTTCGGCGCAGTGGACATCATCCACGGCGTCGACGTCGAGATCGCCGACGGTGAATTTGTCATTCTCGTCGGCCCCTCCGGCTGCGGCAAGTCGACATTGCTGCGCATGATTGCCGGGCTCGAGGAGATTACAGCCGGCCAGATCAGCATTGACGGCCGGGTTGTGAACAATCTGCAGCCGAAGGATCGCGATATCGCGATGGTCTTCCAGAACTACGCGCTCTACCCGCAAATGACGGTCGCCCAGAACATGGGATTTGCGCTCGAGCTCGCGGGCGTCAAGCGGCCGGAAATCGAGAAGAAGGTGAGTGAGGCTGCGGCCATCCTGGGATTGCAGCCCCTCCTCGATCGAAAGCCCGCCCAGTTGTCAGGCGGACAGCGGCAGCGCGTTGCCATGGGTCGCGCCATCGTTCGAGATCCGAAAGTGTTTCTCTTCGACGAGCCCCTTTCAAACTTGGACGCGAAGCTGCGTGTGAAGATGAGAGCGGAGATCAAGGCGCTGCACCAGCGCCTCAAGACCACCATCGTCTACGTCACCCACGACCAGATCGAAGCCATGACCATGGCTGACAAGATCGTCGTGCTCCAAGGCGGTCGTGTCGAACAGATCGGCAGCCCGCTAGAGCTCTACGACCGGCCTCGCAACATCTTCGTTGCCGGCTTCCTGGGCTCCCCCGCCATGAACTTTCTCGAGGGAACCCTGCAGGATGCCGGGAGTCCGGCATTGTCGCTATCGGGAGGTTCGCGCGTGAAGCTGTCGCGGGCGCCAGCCAACTCGGCAAGCCAGCCGTTGACGCTGGGCATTCGTCCCGAGGACATCGCCTTGGGTGGCGAGAACGGTGTGGACGCGGTGGTCAAGGTGGTCGAGCCTACAGGCTCGGAAACCCACGTTGTCGTGGAACTCGAAGGCAGGGAACTGACATGGGTCGTCCGCGAACGTGTCGAACTGGTTCCGGAACAGCGCGTGAAGCTTTCGTTCGCAACGGACAAGGTTCATTTCTTCGACCGAGAGACGCAGCAACGCTTGAACGCCTAGGCGCTGCCTCTTTCGTCGCGTCGACATACCACCAAGTCAGATACCGGCGCCGCTTTGGCAGCGGCGGCAATCAAGCTGTCGTCAGCGGCGAAGCCTTCGGTTGCCGCACCAGCTCGGCATCAGACAGCGCTCCTCTGTCTCGATCGGTCGGAGTGACGATCCCTATTCACATTTGAATGTCGTCGGCTGCATAGTAAATCAAAAACTTGGGAACCTTATCCCGTTTTGATCATCCAATTCAGGATTGGAGCCCGAATGAAAACGACCTATCCTGAAAACCGAAAGCTTGCATTGCCCTCAGGATCCACCGATGCGGATCTCGTCGCCGGCGCGCGTCGCAGGGAGCCTGAAGCCTTTCGCGCCATCATGCGCAGATATAACCAGCAGCTGTTTCGCATTGCCCGCGGCGTGGTCCGCGACGACAGCGTCGCCGAAGACATCGTCCAGGAGACCTATGTTCGCGCTTTTCAGCATCTCGACCAGTTCCGAGGTGAGGCGCTGCTGTCGACATGGCTGCACCGTATCGCCTTGAACGAGGCGCTGGGCAGGCTTCGGCAATCAGCGCGTCGATCCGAAGTTCCTTTGGCAGCGGAAGAAAAGGGAGCGGAGATCTTGCGGTTTCCGGCCGTTATGGATGTAGACGATCCGGAAAAGGTGATGGCGCAGCGGCAGATAGTGCGATTGGTCGAGGAGGCGATGGATACATTGCCCGAGAGTTTTCGCCTGGTTTTTATCGCGAGAGTCGTCGAGGGCATGAGCATAGACGACACGGCGAGCCTTCTTGGCATTCGGGCCGAGACCGTCAAGACGAGGCTCCACAGGGCGAGAGCGCTGCTGCGGCGCAAGCTCGACGAGCAGATCGGTCCGGCTTTTCTCGATGTTTTCCCGTTCGCCGGTTGGCGCTGCGAGCGCTTGACAGAAAAAGTCATCAATCGGCTTGGCCTTACCGAATAAGCGGGAACCTTTTTGGTCCGCGTGCATCCAAGAGGTTGTTTTGCAACACCATCGGGCCGCTTTGGCCCGCAAAGAGGAGCATCCCCATGTTTGCGCGACTAACCACAATGTACGCCGCCCTCAGCCTTCTAGGTACGCCTGCGTTTGCCGCCGGCACCGCACCGACGGACCCTCAGATCGCACACATCGCCTACACCGCGAGCGAAATCGATATCGATGCGGCCAAGCAGGCGGTCGAAGTATCGAAAAACCAAGAGGTCGTCTCCTTTGCCAAGGACATGATCCGCGACCATGAGGCCGTAAACAAACAGGCGCTCGACCTGGTCAAGAAGCTCAACGTGAAGCCCGAGGACAACGCGACCAGCAAGGATTTGACAAAGGCTGCAGGCGAGGAGAAGAAGCGTCTTGCCAAGCTCAAGGGCGCCGCGTTCGACAAGGCGTATATCGAGAACGAGGTTGCCTACCACAAGCAGGTCAATGGCGCGCTCGAAACCTTGCTCATCCCCTCCGCGAAAAACGCGGACCTGAAGGATCTGCTGCAGACGGGTCTGAAGGTGTTTCAGGGACACCAGCAGCATGCCGAACACGTCGCGGCGATGTTGAAGTAAAGTCATCGCGATGGCGGCAAAGCGCTTCCTTTCAGCGCTGGGCGGGGTGGCCATGACCTTGGCTGCCCTCCCAGCCCACGCTGCCACCGTCCAGGTGGTTCTCGACAAGCTGGGTTTTCAGCCTGTGGAAGTCACGGTGGTGGTAGGCGATACAATTGAATGGGTGAACAAGGATCCGTTCGCCCATACAGCAACTGTCAAGGGCGGCTTCGATGTCGTGATTGCACCTCACAAGTCAGCGTCGATGGTGATGAACAAGGCGGGAAGCCTCGACTATTTCTGCCGCTTTCATCCGAACATGCGGGGTCGCATTACCGTAACGGAACGGTGAGCGGCGCGGCGTCCTCTCCGCCGGGAGTAGGATGCCCCAGAGATCGTGCTGGACCCGTTCCGATCGCTCGGGTCCAGCAGCTTGCCCGTCTTCGCCTTGCTATAGCCACCGCCTAACACGGGCCTTGTAGGCGAGATAGACGTCACCGAACTTCCACTCGAGATAGGCCTCCTCGCGGGCGACAACGCCGTAGCGGATGACGAGATAGAACGGTACCAGCAGGACGATCAGCCACAGGCTGTCGAAGGCGACAGAAAGCCCGATGAGGCCGAGGAACATGCCGGTATAGATCGGGTTGCGCGTGAAGCGGTAGGGGCCTGCGGCGACGATCGTCGTCGTCGGCTGGGTGGTCGGGATCTGTGTCCCCGCGCGGCGGAAGGTCGTCGCCGCCCAGATCAGCAGCGCCAGGCCGGCGACGAACACGATGCCGCCGAGCCAGCCGCGCGGCACTGCCGACGGCAGGAACGGCAGCGGATAGACCCAATCGAGCGCAAGCCCGGCGATCACCGCAAGCGCCCAGGCGATCGGCGGCCGTATCACCGCGCCTGAACTGTCGCGCAAATTCTCGCTCGCCCCGTTCATGCCGCGTCCTATCCGCTCCTTCGTCTCCGAAAATCTAAACACCCGGCAACCTGTGTCGCAGTTTACTTCGCTGAGGCGCGGACAGCTAGGGGACCGCCGGGCTTGGTCAGACCGCAACCGGCGCTTCGATCGCAGGGTGAGAATCGTAGCCCGACACCTCGAAGTCCTCGATCCAATAACCGTCGATCCCATCGGGCTTCCGCTTCAGCACCAGCTTGGGAAAGGCCATTGGCTCGCGTGAGAGCTGCTCCTTGGCTTGCTCCAGATGGTTCAGATAAAGATGCGTATCGCCCCCGACCCAGATAAGCTCACCGCGATCCATCCCGGCCTGCTGCGCAACCATGGCAAGCAGCGCGGCCTGTTGGCAGATGTTGAATGGCGCGCCGAGGAAGATGTCGCAGGAGCGCTGGTTCACGAGCATCGAAAGCCGCGGCCGGCCCTCACCTTGCAATCCGGAGACGTGAAACTGATAGACCATATGGCAAGGCGGAAGCGCCATCTGATCCAGTTCGCCCACGTTCCAGGCGTGGAACAGCATGCGCCGGCTCGTCGGATTGGTCTTGAGGCTATGCATGAGAGCGCCGATTTGATCGTGCTCGACCCCATTGCCGTCCAGCCATCGTCTCCATTGCTTGCCGTAGACCGGCCCGAGATCGCCCCACTTTGCCGCAAAAGCATCATCCTCGAGGACCCGCCTCTCGAACGCCTCCTGGGATATCTCTTCGCCCGTCGCCTTGCGGTATGCGGCGAGCGGCCAGTCCGTCCATATCTTGACGTTTTCCCTGAGCAGCGACTGGATGTTTGTCTGTCCGGTCAGGAACCAGAGCATCTCCTTCACCGCCGTCTTCCAGTAGACCTTTTTGGTTGTGAAGGCCGGAAAGCTGCCGTCCGAGAGATCGAAGCGCATCATCGCGCCGAACATCGACAGAGTGCCTTCGCCGGTGCGGTCCATGCGCCGGTCGCCCTTCTCAAGCAGATGGGCCATGATATCGAGGTACTGATATTCAGGATGGCGCAGCATCCGTGTCTCCCTGTTTGCGATCACGTGGATTGCAGAACAATCCGCACGTCCAGCCGGCCACTCAGCGCCGCCGCACGCGCTCAAGAGAGCCGAGTGCCGACCGTCGCAACTCGTCGAGTCATTGCCGCCGCCGATTCCGTTGGGTCAATCTAAGCGCTGCCGCCGCCGAAACCAACGTCCGAATAGGCGTTGTCCCGGCAATTGTCTTGCCGCCCGCAACGCTTTTGTGACGTATCCCCTTTCCATACGCTTCTGAAAACACTATATCAGCACTGCCGGTTTTCGGACCGGCTATGGCGATAAATGAGCGGTGTAATAAACCTATTGGACCCGGGGGCGGTACCCGGCGCCTCCACCAAAAACAGGCGGTCGATCTTAGTGGTCTGGCCTGCTTTTGATGGGGGCGAAATAGGATCGACAAGGGTGTAAAGATCGACTTTTTGCTCGGCATGATACCGCCGTTATCGGGTCAAAAGTGTAGTTGCAAACGACAACAACGCTAAGGAATACGCTCTCGCTGCCTAATGGCGGTGCGGGAATTCCGCTCTAAGTCCTTGCGGTTAGCACCGAAAGGCGGGGTCCGAAGGCACCTGGCAACAGAAGCCTTCACCTTCTCCCTGCCACCCAAATCATGTATGTTTGTGACGCGTGACCCGGATACCAGACTTTCCCAAGGCTGCCGGACGTGGCATATAACCTTGAGAAAAGACTTCCGAACCAAAGAAAGACAGGAAAAGCATGGGGCAGGATCATATCCGCTACGACATTCTGGCACAGGACGCGCTGCGCGGCGTGATTCGCAAGGTCTTGTCCGAAGTCGCAACGACGGGCCGCCTGCCCGGCGACCATCATTTCTTCATCACTTTTCTGACCGGCGCCCCCGGCGTCCGCATCTCGCAGCATCTGAAGTCCAAATATCCGGAGCAGATGACCATCGTCATCCAGCACCAGTTCTGGGATCTGAAGATCACCGAATCGCTGTTCGAGATCGGCCTCTCCTTCTCCGACGTTCCTGAGAAACTGGTGATTCCGTTCAACGCGATTCGCGGCTTCTACGACCCTTCGGTGAATTTCGAACTGGAGTTCGACGTGCCGCTGGCAGACGGTGAGGAGCAGCCCGACGCTGAAATCACTGCCTATCCGGTCGCGGCCGAGAAGGGCGAAGAAGCCGCGGCCGCCAAGCCTGCCGAAGGCGGCGATGAGAAGAAGCCCGGTTCCGTCGTCTCGCTCGACGCTTTCCGCAAGAAGCAGTAAACCAAAGAGGGGAGCCACGACTTCCCTTTTTCATGCGCCCTTTCGAAGCCGGATGGAGGCAAGCCATGAGCGCCGAAATCGTCAACCTCCGCCAGTTCAAGAAAAAACAGGCCCGCTCCGAAAAGGAAAAGCAGGCCGAGCAGAATCGTATCAGCTTCGGCCGCACGAAGACTGAGAAGAACCTGACAAAGGCGCTGAATGAAAAGGCCGAAAAGGCTCACCGGCAGAGCCGCATAGAAAAAGACGAAGACCGCGAATGACGGCGCAGCGGAGCCGAAAGAACGCTCCGATCAAATTATTGGCAGAATTTCCTCACTTAGTTCTTGAGAAAACTGGCTTACGGGACGTCCGATGATCCGCAAGCACTCTGCCAGTCTGCATGGCCACCGCACCAGTTTCTCACTGGAAGATGAATTCTGGGCCGAACTGAAGGCGATCGCCGCCGCTCGCGCAATGCCCCTCGCCGCCCTTATCTCCGAAATCGATGACAAGCGCCCGCCGGACAGCAACCTCTCCTCTGCTTTACGGCTTCATGTCTTGAGCTGGCTAAAGGATCGCCGCTAGAGCCTCACTGCGGCAGCGTCACGCCCGGTAAATCCTCGAAATTGAGCTGGTTACCGATGAGCGGTGACTGATTGAGCTGCTGGGCGCGGCGCGCGGCTTCGGCTTCCGCAGCGGCCTTCGCCTCTGCTGCTGCTTTCGCCTCGGCGGCTGCCTTCGCTTTGGCTTCTGCCTCGGCGGCTGCCTTTGCCTTCGCCTCCGCCTCTGCCTTGGCTTTCGCCTCGGCCTCGGCCTTTTGCCTTGCAGCTTCCGCGGCGAGCATCCGCAGACGTTCTTCCTCGGCCCTGCGCTCGGCTTCGATCTTGGCCGCCCTGACGCGCTCGCCATCGTTGAACTTGTACAGAGCCACCTCACGCCGCAACCGCTGCTTTTCGAGCACGTTCGACTGGAGCCGTTCGACACGCCGGCGTTCGCGCTCGAAGGCGCGCAGCGACAGATATCCGGTGATGTCGGTGACATCCATGGTGCGGCCGGGCGATGCGAGCAATCCGGAGTAATCCAGCCGGATTGCTGGCTCTGCGCCCGGAAGGGTCTCCTTGCCGGGATTGAGGGCAATGTTCAGCGATGCGGTGATGCGTTTCTGCGGCAGGCTGACCTGCGCGTTTCCGGTGACCGTGGCGAGCTCGTTGGCAGCACTGACATTCTGCACGCGAAGAACGCCATCGGCGATGTTGAACGGAATCGCCGTCGGCGGGAGCTTCGCCTCTCCGTTGTTGAGCAACGTCTCAACGATCGGATGTATCTTCCCGGCGTTAAGCTGATCCTGCATCGGGTCGGTGGCGGCAAGCAGCGGCGCCAGGACTGCAAGATTGAGCCCGCGCACGCTGGTCTCCGCGAGCTGCAGTTCGCCGGATCCCGTTACGGAACCTGCGAGGTCGGCCATCGTCTTGCCGGAGGCTTCCATGCCGAGCGAAAGTCCGAACTTGCCGTTCGCCAAGGGCGCCCCGTCCCGCTGCCAGACGACGCCGCCGAGATCCGAATTTGCGAGCGAAAGCTGCGTCTGGAACAAACCGGTGCCATTGGCATTGGTGAATAGCGCATTGCCGGAAAGCTGGCCGCCGTTCCATCCGCCCTTCATGTCGTTCAGCTGCAGCTCATCGCCCTTATAGGCGACATTGCTCGTGAAACCGGTCACGGCCCCCGACCATCCCGGCCAGAACTCCTTGGCCGAAAGTTTCAGGTTGACGTCCATATCCTTGAAGATCGGCTGCCCAAGCGCGGCCGTCGAGAGGCTGCCGGTTGCAGCATCGGTCATCGGGCCATAGATGGCCTCCCCCAACCAGGTCGCATCGGCACGGTCAAGCGCAAGCTCGCCGCTCGCCGTCGATTTGTCTGCCTTGCGATCGATGATCACCGCACCCGAAAACTGATTGTCCGCCGCATGCCCCTTGAGGTCGGCAAAAACGATCTTGTCCCCATCGACGGTCGCGGTCGTTTGCAGGCCGAAGGGCAATCCGGTGCCGATCTGCGGCAGCGCCATACCGTTCATGATGAGATACGGGTCGAGATCCGCGCTCTCCAATGAGACGCCGATCTGGCCGTTCATGAAATTTCCCGGACGAACATCGACTTTGCCGTTGGCGGTGAAGGATGTGCGGTCCGTTGCAAAGGTGAGCGACGCATCGGCCGGATCGGTGCCGCTTGCCAGCACCTTCAGAGTGAGGCGTCCGTTGGCATCAGCCTCCACCGGCAGGGGATCGAGCCCCGCCTGACCGAACAGGATCGAGGTCGTGCTGTTTTCAAGCGTGGCCTCCAGGCTTGTCGTACCCTTGCCGGTCAGCGCCAGAAGGTCCGACATACGGTAATCGAGGTTCACACGGCTGCCGTTCGACACGCCGGCAAGCGTAACCGCGAGCCCATCGCCCTGATCGCCGCCGAGCGTGAGTGCACCGCGCAGGGCTGTATTGGTATACCAGGCAGCATTGCGCACCAGTCTGTCCATGACCGGATGATGCGGCAGATGCTCCTTCAGCATCGTGAAGAACGGCCCCGGATCGGCCGACTTGAAGGTGATCTCGCCGGAACCCTTGTAGTCGAGCAAAGAACCCTCGGCCCGGCCGGTGGCCGTCAATTCCGCGCCGGCCAGATTCTTGGCGTTCAGTTTGTCGACGGCAAGCGCGCCATCGGCAATCGTAAAGCTGGTCTCGACATTCTGCGCCTCGACGCCGAAAGCGCTGAATTTGTCTGCCTTCAAATGCGCAGTGATCTTGTGGTCGAGCACATTGTCGCCTGCGTCCTGCCCCGTGAAAAGGCCGGTCAAGGCCCTCAGTGCATCGAGGTCGAGGGCATCGCCGGCGAGATCGACGTTCAGCAAGGGCGTCTGGTTCTCCGGGGCCTGCCGATCCAACTTGCCTTTCAGCGTGGCAGAACCGACGGCAATCTCCAGGTTGTTGAAGCTCTGGTGCTGGTGGGTCAGGCTGACATCGGCTGAAAAGCCCGCCTGCTTCAACTGGCGGATCGCGGGGTCGACCAAGCCCGCAAGCCAGGAGGCAAGCCCGGAGGGCTGATTGGAGGCAACGGTAAGCTGGCCGTTAAAGGAAGGTTCGCCCCTGAGCTTCAGCTGGCCCATACCCTCCACCTGAGTCCGCCCCGGCAGTGTCCCGACGGCATTGTCGATCGTCCAGCCGTCGCCCGCCGGTTCCAGATCGAGCTGCACATCCCGAATGGTCGTGTCCCCCGCAACGATCGCCGGCAGCTTGACGCTCGCCTTTCCGGGCACCTGCGGCACGGGAACCTGGGCGACGATGCTGATCAACGAATTGAGCCGCTGCCGCGCAGATTGCGTGGGGTCCCGCGTGGTCTTGCCGCCCGCACCCTGATTTCCGATCCTGTTGACATCGATCTGCTGGCCATTGGCAACCAGCAGAAATTCCGGCGCGGTTCCGGTATCGAGCGTCGCCTCTCCGGTGATGATATAGGGATCGTCCGCAGACCCGATCTCCATCCGGTATTCGGGTACCCGGATGCGTTCGTTGGTCAGTTCGAAGCGGCCCTTGACGCGTGGCGGCAGCGTGCTTTTGTCGTCCGACTTGGCTCGGCTTTCAATCGCGGCCGACATGAGGCCCTGATAATTTGGCTTGCGGTCGACCAGCTTCAGTTCGCCGTCGAGATCGATTTTGACCGGATGCCGATCGGGTGCCAGCTGGGTGCGAACCTTCAACACACCGTTCTCGTCTGGCTGACCGCTTGAAATCGAGAAGCTGCCATGATCGCCATCCAGCGATGCGTCGCCTTCGATCCGCCATGGGCCTGCCAGCGACTTCGCGGACATCTCGGCGTTCAATCCCGTGATGCGGCGGGAGCGGCCCGATTGATCGTCGATGAACTGCAGGTCGCCGCCCGTCACATGGACACTTTCGAGGACGACCGTTTTTGCCGGAATCTCCGGCCGGCTGCCGCGCATCCAGTCGAGCGTTCCGTCCTTGAGCAGCCGCAAGCGCAATTTCGGATTGACGACGCGCATGTCGAAAATCAGCGCCTCGCCGGAAAGGAACGGCGCAAGCTCGGCATCCATGGCGAATTGCTCGACCTGGACGACCGGCTGGCCATCTGATTCTTGGCCAACGCGCACGTCATGCAGAGTGACCGACGGGAACGGCAAGAGGCGCGCATCGACGGTGCCATGCACCGTCACCTTCTTGCCGATGATGCGGCTGGCCTGATCCTCGAAATTCTTGCGGAAGTCGGTCCAGTCAATGAAAAGCGGAGCGAGCAGCGCCACGAAGAGCACTACGACGATCACTCCCCCCAGAAAGACGAGGAACCGGCCTATCAAATCAAGCATTCTCCAATCGGGAATCTGTTGCCGACACTACTGTTATTCATGTCGGGAGCAAGGCCGAAGATCATGAGCTTGTTCCGTTTTCAGCCAAGATGAAAGATCTTGCCGGGATTGAAGATATCGTCAGGGTCGAGCGCCTGCTTGACCTGCCGCATAAGATCGACGGCACCGCCAAGTTCCTGCTCGAGAAACGCCATCTTGCCCTGTCCTATCCCATGCTCGCCGGTGCATGTCCCATCCATGGCCAAAGCTCGCTGATTGAGCCGCGCCACGAAATTCTCCGCAACGGCGACGCCTTCAGCCGTCTTGTCGTCGAACAGCAGGAGCACGTGAAAGTTCCCGTCCCCCGCATGACCGACGATCGGCGCCAGCAGACCATGTTCCTGGATGTCGGCCTGCGTCTCGGCAACACAATCCGCAAGCCGTGATATTGGAACACAGACATCGGTCGAAAGTGCGGCAAGGCTGGGCGCCAGCGCCCGGCAGGCCCAGTACGCGTCATGCCGCGCCTTCCAGAGCTTGTTGCGCTCCTCGGCGTTCACCGTCCAAAGGAACTCCTCGCCGCCGCATTCGGCCGCAATCTCCGCAAACTGCGCCGATTGAATCTCGACGCTTTCATCCGTTCCGTGAAATTCGAGGAAGAGCGTCGGGCTTTCGGCATAGCTCAGTCCCGAATAGGCGTTGCAGGCGCGCATCTGCACCTCGTCCAGCAATTCGATGCGCGAAACCGGAATACCCATCTGGATGGTCATGATGACCGCGTCGCAGGCGGCCTTGATCGTCGGAAAGGCGCAGGCGCCCCCTGCGATCTTCTGAGGAATTCCTTGCAACCGCAACGTTACGGAGGTGAGAATTCCAAGCGTGCCCTCGGCCCCGACGAAAAGCCGGGTCAAGTCATACCCTGCCGAAGACTTGCGCGCCCGACGCGCGGTGCGGATCTCCTCGCCGTTGGCTGTCACGGCCGTCACCGACAGCACATTGTCCTTCATCGTGCCGTAGCGAACGGCATTGGTTCCGGAAGCCCGCGTGGAAGCCATCCCGCCGATCGAGGCATTTGCACCGGGGTCGATTGGAAAGAACAGACCGGTATCGCGAAGATAGACATTCAGCTCTTCACGCGTAATGCCCGGCTCGACGGTGCAATCGAGATCCTCGGCATTTACTTCAAGAACCCGATTCATTCGGCTGAAATCGATTGAAATTCCGCCATTCGGTGCATTGACCTGCCCCTCCAGCGAAGAGCCCGTACCGAAGCCGATAACCGGCACCTTGTGCTCCGCGCAGAGCTTGACCGCCGCCTTCACGTCGTCTGCGGTTTCGGCGAACAGCACGCCATCCGGCAGCTGCGCGGGAATGTAAGTGGTTGTATGCGCATGCTGTAGGCGGAAGGATTCTCCGGCCTGGAAGCGCTCGCCGAAGCGCTGCTTCAAGATGCCGAGAACGGCCGAAATGCCTGCCTCATTGCGTTTTCCGGCTTTTGCATCCTTGAGCGCCATCCTGTTGATCCCCCATCTTTTCCGCCGTCACAAGCAGGTTGGTATGGGGCAACGGATGGCGCGTGTCCAGTATCGATCAAACGAGCGGTGGATTGAGCCGGGCGAAACCCTCCTGCCGCCTGTATGGGAAATAGGGATACGGCGCCGACACGCTGCTGACCTTGTCGAGCCTCTCGACCTGCTCCTTCGTCAAAGACCAACCGACGGAAGCGAGGTTCTGGCGCAGCTGCTCCTCGTTGCGCGCCCCGATGATGACGCTGGAAACGGTTGGCCGGGTGGTTAGCCAGTTGATGGCGATTTGCGGCATCGTCTTACCGGTCTCGGCGGCTATCTCGTCAAGCACGTCGACAATATTGAACAGCGTTTCGTCATCAACCGGTGGCCCGAATTCCGCCGTCTGGTGCAGCCGGCTTCCTTCCGGCAGCGGCTGACCGCGGCGAATTTTGCCGGTAAGCCTGCCCCACGCGAGCGGGCTCCAGACCAGCGCACCCACGCCCTGGTCAGCAGCGAGCGGCATCAGCTCCCACTCGTAATCGCGGCCCGCCAGTGAATAATAGACCTGATGCGCCACATGACGCGGATAGCCATGTTTCTCAGAAACGGCGAGCGATTTCATCAGCTCCCAGCCGGCGAAATTCGAAGCGCCGATGTAGCGGAGCTTTCCGGCAGCGACGAGGCGA
Organism: Rhizobium sp. SVR5-9E; assembly: GCF_056755095.1. Classification (NCBI taxonomy): domain Bacteria; kingdom Pseudomonadati; phylum Pseudomonadota; class Alphaproteobacteria; order Hyphomicrobiales; family Rhizobiaceae; genus Rhizobium; species Rhizobium sp. SVR5-9E. The sequence continues at coordinate 128,854 of NZ_JBNDHS010000002.1, forward strand.
TCGAGCGTCGAAAGTACCTCCTCGACCGGCGTCGAGGCATCAAAGGCATGCAATTGCAGCAAATCGATATAGTCGGTGCCGAGACGCCGAAGCGCGTCATCGACGGATTTGATCAGCCGCGAACGGGAGCTTCCCCAGTCCGCCGGCCCGTCGCCCATCGGCAGCGCCGTCTTCGTGGAGATGAGCACCGCGTCGCGCTTTCCGCGGATCGCCTGCCCGAGGACCTCCTCGGATGCGCCCGCGGAATAAACGTCAGCGGTATCGAAGAGGTTTACGCCCGCCTCGAGGCAGATATCGACGAGGCGCCGCGCCTCCGCCGCGTCGGTATTGCCCCATGCTCCGAAGAGCGGCCCACTGCCGCCGAACGTGCCGGCGCCGAAGCTCAAGACCGGTACTCTGAGACCGGATGCACCGAGATTCCTGTATTCCATGACTTGTCTCCTGTTGCTGCAAGAGAGATAGACACTCATGAAGGCACGATATAGATTGCCGGCAAGAAACTCATTTGTGATTTGAATTCATCATGAGCCGTCAGGACATCAATCGCTCCGGCGAAATGGAGGTCTTCGTCCGCGCTGTCGAGCTCGGCGGTTTCAGCGCCGCCGCAACGGCCTGCCGCATGACGCCGTCGGCAGTCAGCAAGCTTGTCGCGCGGCTCGAAACGCGGCTGGGCACGCGCCTGATCAACCGCTCGACGCGACGCCTGCAGCTGACGCCGGAGGGCTGCGCCTTTTACGAACGAAGCGTTTCCATCCTGGCCGATATCGCAGAGGCCGAGCGCCACGCTTCGACGGGGGAACAAGCGGCGGGCCCGATCCGCATCAATACCAGCGCTTCCTTCGGCAATCATGTGCTCGCGCCACTGCTGCCCGCCTTCATGGCGCTTCATCCCGCCGTGACACTCGACATTTCCTATACGGACAAGATCGTCGATCTCATGGAAGAGCGCGCCGATGTCGCGGTCCGCGCCGGCCCGCTTAAGGACTCCAGCCTGATTGCCCGCAAGCTCGGGGCAGCCCGCAAGCTCATCGTCGCTTCGCCGGACTACCTGCACCACCACGATGAACCGAAATCGATCGCCGATCTCGAAAAGCATTGCCGTATCGGCTTTTCCTATTCTCGGGCCATCGCCGGCTGGCCGCTTCTCGATCAGGGTGAAACCGTCCATGTGCCGGTCACGCCGGGGATTCAGATCGGCGATGGCGACGGGATGCGCCACATGGCGATCGCCGGAGTGGGTCTCGCCCGCCTTGCCGATTTCACCGTTCGTGCCGACATCGCCGCCGGGAGACTCGTCCCCGTCCTCGAAGACCTCAATCCCGGCGATATCGAAGAATTCTACGCGGTCTATATAGGCGCGGGAGGTCCGCTGCCGGCCCGCGTCCGCGCTCTGCTCGACTTTCTGGCTGCGAACGTCCGGCTTTGATCGATACTCCGCCAAAGCCAGATTTCGCAGTTGACCCCGGTACACGCTGACAAATATACCGGTGGCGTCTGCGGCAGCCCCCGCCGCTTCTTTCATCCCGCCGATACTTTCCCCAATGCGCGTGGCGGCGCTCCTGTGAATTCGCCAAGAAGAAACCGCTCCATGCTCTTTAAATCCGCAAGCCGCGCCATGCAGAAAGCCAGCCTGCCGAGATGGGCATTGCTGCTTGCCCTCTCCGCTGGTCTTGTCGCCTTTTTCGAGCTTTTCGGTCTGCCAGCCTCGCTTCTCGTCGGACCGATGATCGCCGCGATGTTTCTCGCCTTGGTCTTCGGCAAGGGTGAGGTGCGTGTTCCCTATTGGCCGCTGCAGTTCGGGCAGGTTGTCGTCGGCCTGCTGATGGCGCGCGCCATCACGCCGGATATTCTCGGCACGATGGTCAAGGACGCGCCGCTCTTCATGGTGGTCATCTTCTCGGTCATCGCGGTTGCAAGCCTGCTTGGCTATGTCCTCACGCGCTGGCAGGTGCTGCCCGGCACCACCGCGGTCTGGGGTTCCTCGCCTGGCGGCGCCTCGGCCATGGTCATCATGTCGGAGTCCTACGGTGCTGATGCCCGCCTCGTTGCCTTCATGCAGTATCTGCGCGTCGTCTTCGTCGTCATTGCCGCTTCCGCCATCTCGCATCTCTGGGTCGCCACAGACGGTGGAGAGCCGCCGCCGCTCATTCTGTTTCCACCGGTCGACTGGCCGGCTCTTGCGATGACGCTGCTGCTTGCCTGCTGCTGCGTCTATGCGGTCTTTCGTTTCCACATCAAAGGCGGAACCATCATCACGCCTCTCTTTGCCGGTGCGCTTCTGCAGGGGTTCGGCTTGATGAAGATCGAATTGCCGATGTGGCTGCTCGCGTTCAGCTATGCGATGATCGGCTGGAGTATCGGGCTCCGCTTCACCCGCTCCATCATGAAACACGTCGCCCGTGCCTTGCCGCGCGTCTCCGCGTCCATTCTGCTTCTGATCGGGATCTGCGGCCTCATGGCTGTGGCGCTGCACAAGCTTGCCGGTATCGATCCACTGACGGCCTATCTTGCCACGAGCCCCGGCGGCGCCGATTCGGTCGCCATCATCGCTGCCTCCAGCGATGTCGACCAGCCGTTCATCATGGCGATGCAGGTCGGGCGGTTTCTCGTGATTCTGTTCACCGGCCCAATGCTTGCGCGTTTCATTGCCCGCAAGAGCGGCCTGGCTGAGAAGCCCGCCTGAGCGAGGCCCACTGGCCGGGCGTCATGCCATAGGCCTTCTTGAAATGCCGATTGAGGTGGCTTTGGTCTGCGAAGCCGGTCGCGAAGGCGACATCCGAGAGCTCACCTCCCGCGCCGATCATCGCCCGCGCCTTCTGCAGCCGTCGCATCAGCAGGTAGCGATGCGGACTGGTCGCAAATGCAGCCCGGAAGTGCCGCGAAAGCGCAAAACGATCGAGCCCCGTCACGGATTCCAACTCGCCGGAACGCACTATCTGCGTCGTATGCGCTTCGAGGTAGTCGCGGGCACGGCGTGCTTGCCCCCAGGCAATGTTGCCTGGCAGCCGCCGCTGCGCTTTCGCATGTTTCGCCAGCCCATCCGCCACCCGCATCAGGAAATCGTCGACGAACAGTTCGTCGAGCTCCCCATCGAGATCGGCTAAAGCGCCAAGCAACACACCAGCAAGAGCCGCATCATCGACAACAGGCTGATCGACAAAGGGCAGCCCGAGTTTCTCCGCTTCGAGACACTCGGCAAGCAACGCGGGCTCCAGATAGAGCATGCGGTATTGCAACCCGTCATCAGAGCCTGCCCCGCCGTCATGCTCCTCGTCCGGGTGGAGCACGATGACCTGTCCCGGCAGGCTGATGCGTCTTTCGCCGCGATAGTAAAATGCCTGCGCGCCCTTGAGCGTTACCCCAAGTGCGTAGGTATCGTGACGGTGCGGCTCGAAGGCGTTTCCCCTGAACTGCGCCTCGATGCGCTCGATCCCCGGGAAAGCGGGCGCGGTCAGAATGCCGTCGCCATCCCGCAGCGTGCACAAACGTTCAAGACCTTCGAATACCGGCGGAGTTAAATCCTGGCTCAACGCGACCTCAGAAGGCATGAAAGAGACTGGAATGTTTGATACCAAAATTGCGATCATCCTGCGAAACAATCTTGCGTCATGGCAGAAGCTGAATGTGACCGCCTTCGTGATGAGCGGCATCGCCGGCCAAAGTCCGCAGATCATCGGCGAGCCCTACAAAGACCGCGCCGGCAACCTCTACAACGCCATGTCCATCCAGCCCATTATCGTCTTGTCCGCCGACGAGGCAACCATCGCGGCGATACATCGCCGGGTGCTGGAGCGTGAGATTGCCGCCTCGCTGTTCATCGAGGAGATGTTCGCGACCGGCCATGACGCCGCCAACCGTGCGGTCTTTGCCGAACACGCCCCGGAAGACGCCAAGGTCGTCGGGATCGCCTTGCGCGCCGATAAGAAGATCGTCGACAAGATCACCAAGGGCGCAAAGATGCATGCCTGAAACGACATAGCGGTTGTGAGTTCCGGCAAGGCGATCTTCGCCAATCCTAAGCGACCGAATTTACGTCTCCATTTACCGTTGCGTACTTCCGCATCTGCCGATTTTCACACACGCTTTCCGGTGCGTACTTCATCACTGCCTATTTCACCACTAGGAGACTCCCGATGGAAGATTGTGAAACCGGAAGGACGCTCGACGCGCCCACAGCGGTCAGCCGCCGCGATCTGCTGCTCGGCGGCAGTTCGCTTGCCCTCGCTGGTCTCGCTGTCGCGTCCACCGCACAACGCGCTAGCGCACAGACGGCACAGACCGCCCAACCGCAGTCAGCCGGCTCTGGAAAGCCTCCGAACATCCTCGTCATCTTCGGCGATGACATCGGCATACCGCAAATCAGCGCCTACACGATGGGGCTGATGGGCTATCGCACACCCAACATCGACCGCATTGCCAGGGAAGGCGCGATCTTCACGGATTCCTATGGCCAGCAGAGCTGCACCGCGGGCCGAGCGTCCTTCGTCCTGGGCCAGGAGCCGTTCCGTACGGGATTGCTGACGATCGGCATGCCGGGCGATCCGCATGGCATTCAGGACTGGATGCCGACGATTGCCGATGTCATGAAAACGCGTGGCTATGCGACAGGCCAATTCGGCAAGAACCATCTTGGCGACCAGGATCAGCACCTGCCGACCAAGCATGGCTTCGACGAATTCTTCGGCAATCTCTATCACCTCAACGCAGAGGAGGAGCCTGAAGGCTATTTCTACCCGAAGGACCCGGCATTCCGCAGACAGTTCGGCCCTCGGGGCGTGATCAAGTCGAGTGCTGATGGAAAAATCGAAGACACCGGCGCGCTCACCATAAAGCGCATGGAGACGGTCGACGAGGAATTCCTGGCAGCAGCCAAGAACTTTATCGATCGGCAGGCAAAAGCAGACAAGCCCTTCTTCTGCTGGTTCAACTCAACACGCATGCACGTCTTCACGCACCTGAAGGCAGACTCTCTCGGAAAGACGGGCAAAGGTATCCATGCGGACGGCATGGTCGAGCATGACGGCCACGTCGGCCAGCTTCTCGATCAGTTGGATCAACTGGGCATCGCCGAGAACACCATCGTTCTCTACACGACCGACAACGGCGCAGAGCTTGCGCTGTGGCCGGACGGAGCCCAGACGATGTTCCACGGCGAGAAGGGCACGACATGGGAGGGTGGCTTCCGCATTCCCATGATGGTTCGCTGGCCGGGCGTCGTCAAACCGGGAACCGAAATCAACGAGATCGTCACGCTTATGGACTGGATGCCGACGTTCGCGAGCGCGGCTGGCGTATCGGACCTCAAGGAGCAAATGAAGGCAGGTTTCAAATCTGGAACCAAGGACTTCAAAGTGCATCTGGACGGCTACGATCTGATGCCCTTCCTGAAGGGCGAGGTTCCGACCGGGCCGCGGGATGTCGTCTACTACTTCGATCAGGGGGGCAATCTCAACGCAATCCGTTGGAACGATTGGAAGCTGAGCTTTGCAATCGCCAGCCACGGCAATATCGCAACAGCGACCAGAGAAGTGCCTAGCTGGGCTGGGATCGCCAACCTGCGAATGGATCCCTATGAGCGTGGTATGGAAGATGGCGGCGGCGCGATCGAGTTCCTCGCCAGGAACATGTGGCTCCTTGTGCCTGTCCAGGGCAAGATCAAGGAGTTCTTCTCGGACTTCAATCAGTTCCCGTTCCAGGAGGGCAGCTCGCTCAACGCCAGCGGCATCAACTATAACATGCTGCGACAGCAGGCAGCACTGCAGCGGCTGAATGAATTGGAGCGCCTAACGCCGCAATAGTTCTCCCTGCCCTGAGACGGCTTGGTGGCATGCACCACCTAATGAATAGAAACAGCCGGGCAATGGCCCGGCTGTTTGACTCGGTTTTGCTGAGATCAGCTTTCCGTAATCGGCGCGATCTGAATTTCGACGCGGCGGTTCTGGGCGCGTCCGGCTTCGCTCGCATTCGACGCGACCGGCTGCGACGGACCAAAGCCGACGGCGGAGACGCGGCGCTGGTCGATACCCTGCCCGCCGAGATAATCGGCAACCGAAAGGGCGCGCCGCTGCGACAGATCCTGATTGTGCTGCAGGCTGCCGGTGGAATCCGTATGGCCATTGATATCGATCAACGTGCGATTGAACTTCCGCAACACGATCGCCACCGAGTTCAGCGTCGGATAGAAGCCCGGCTTTACGGCGTCCTGATCGACGTCGAAGGTGATGTTCGATGGCATGTTCAGGATGATGTTGTCGCCGTTGCGCGTGACCGAAATGCCGGTGCCCTGGAGCTGGGCGCGAAGTTCCGCTTCCTGCTGGTCCATGTAGTTGCCGATCGCACCACCGGCGAGCGCGCCGAGACCGGCACCGATCAGCGCCGCGTTGCGTGGGCCGTGGCCGCGTCCGCCAAGGGCGGCACCGGCAAGCGCACCGCCGACAGCTCCGAGCATAGCCCCGCCCGCGGTATTCGACATTTTCTGCTCGCCCGTATAGGGGTCGGTCGTAGTGCATGCGGTCAAATAGCTGGCAGCAACTGCCAAGAGTACGAATTTCTTGATCATAGACAGAAAGCTCTCCCTTCGAAGCTGATGCGAGCAAATATTAGGAAATGCGGCGACAAGATGAACGCATTCCTCTGGATAGAGCAGAATCGGTGGATTGGACACGTGCCGCTTGCACAAATCCCGGCATATTTACCGATTTGCCACAGGCGTTACCGCGGAGCGTGGAGACCAGCGGATGGCCGGGCCGCCGGAACGCAGCAGGATCGACCGGTTAAATGAGGCGCTCAGGAGCAGAAACGCCGCCGTGTTTGACGGCGGCGCGCCTTCGGGCGAGAGGTCGAATCTATTCCGCGGCCTGAAGATGCTTCGGATCGGGCACGACTTTCGGACGTGTCGCAACCGCCATTTCCTCGTGCAGCCGGGCCTCTTCGTGAGCATGAGGCGTGGCAAAACGCGCGATGAGGAAATACGCGACCGGCGTGATGAAGAGCGTGACCAGCGTCGCGAAACCCAATCCGCCGACGATGACCCAGCCAAGCGCAATGCGCGCTTCCGCGCCCGCTCCATGCGCGAAGACCAGCGGAACGCCGCCGAGAATGGTCGCGATCATTGTCATCATGACCGGACGAAGGCGAAGCGCGCAGGCACGCTCGATCGCCTCGCGAACCGCTACCCCGTGATCCCTCAGCTGGTTGGCGAATTCGACGATCAGGATGCCGTTCTTCGCCATGACGCCGACAAGCAGCACCAGGCCGATCTGGCTATAGATGTTGAGGCTCGACCCAGTGATGATCAGCGCGAAGACCGCGCAGGCAAGCCCAAGCGGAACGGTCGACATGATGATCAGCGAGGAAAGCACGCTTTCGAACTGCGCCGCCAGCACCAGGAAGATGATAACGATCGCAAAGGCGAAGGTAAGCGCCATGCCGCTTGAATTCTCTTCAAGCGTGGCCGCTTCGGCAAGCGGAACCAGACGCGCGCCAGGCGGCAGGATCGGGGCAGCAAGCTCCGACACCTGCTTGACGGCATCGCCGAGCGACATGCCATCCTTCAAGCCTGCGGTGATTGCGACCGAAGCCAGCTGCGATTCGCGGTTCAGCTGCGGCGCGACCGCCCCTTCCTTCATCGAAGCGATGACCGATATCGGTACGATCTTGCCGTCGCCTGTTTTCAGGAAGACGTTTTCGAGATCCGTCGGATCGTCGAGCGGCCGGGTGGTCGAGGTCAGCAGCACCGGGTAGGCTTCGCCCTTGACGAAGACGTCGACGACGGAGCGTCCCTCAAGCAGCGATTGCATCGCCGTCGATAGCCCCGTGATATCGATGCCAAGATCCGAAGCGCGTTCGCGGTCGATGGCGACCGAGACCTGCGCCTGCGTCGGCTCGTTGGTGAGGCGCGGCGTATCATACTGCCCGGTCGCGTCCAGCGCCTGCACCAGCTTGACCGCGGAAGCCGTCAGGCTCTCGTAATCATTGCCGACGACCGCCATCTGCAGGCCGTTACCGGCGCCGCGAATGCGTAGGCTGTTCGACTGGATCGCATTGCCGCGGAGTGCGGGAACACGCGCTGCCGCCCGGTTGATATCCTGAACGATCTCTGCCTGCGTCCGGTGACGCTCACTCCAAGGCGCCAGCGTCAGCACCATGAAGCCGCTATTAGCCGAACCGCCCTGCCCGGAGATCGTGAAGATGTTTCGGATGTCGCCGCTTTTGAGCAGCGGCTGCAGGTATTCTTCGACGAGCTGCAGCTTGTCGCGCGTGTATTCGAGGCTTGATCCCTGCGGTGCGGTGAGCCGCATCATCACCATCGCGCGGTCTTCGTTTGGCGTCAGTTCGTTTTTGACGGTCGAGAATGCGACAAGCGCTGCGCCGGCAAAGAAAATCGACGCCACCAGGACGACCAGGGGGGCGTTGAGGCAGCGCTGCAGGCCCCATTGGTAGACACGTGCGAAGATGCTGCCGAACCGGCCGAGCGCGCCGTGATCTTCCAGCATCGGCTTCGTCAGCATCCGTGACGCCAGCATCGGACATAAAGTGAGCGCGACGATCGACGAGAGACCGACCGAGAACGCCAACACGAACCCGAATTCCCGGAAGAGGCCGCCGACCTGTCCCGGCAGGAACGATAGCGGAATGAAGACCGCGGCAAGCGTTGCCGTGGTCGCGATAACGGCGAAGAAGACCTCGCGCGTGCCGAGCACCGCCGCCGCCCGCGGCCCCATGCCTTCGGCCCGCCGGCGCACGATATTTTCCAGCACCACGATCGCGTCGTCGACGACGAGACCCGTGGCCAGAACGATCGCGAGCAGCGTCAGGATGTTGATCGAGAAGCCGACGAGGTAGATTGCAGCCAGCGTGCCGATCAATGCAACCGGCATGCTGACCGCCGGGATGAGGGTTGCCCGCCAGTCGCGCAGGAAGAGATAGATGACGCCGGTAACGATGACCGCGGCAAGGATCAGCGCCAGGACGACCTCATGGATGGCGCCCTGGATGAACACCGCATCGTCGCTGGTGATCGCGATCTTGGTGCCCTCCGGCAGCGTCTTCGACAGCTGCTCGACAACCGTCTTGATGCCGCTCGAAATATTGAGCGTGTTCGATTGCGCCTGGCGAATGACGCCGAGGCCAATGCCCTGAATGCCGTTGGAGCGCAGCGCCGTCTCGCCGTCGCGCGGTCCGAGGGTCACGGTCGCGACATCACCAAGGCGTACGTGGTCCTGCAGGATGACCTTGGCGAAATCCTGCGGGTTCTGCAGGTTCGCGGTCGCGCGCACGACGATATCCTGCGTCGCACTCTTCAGCGATCCGGCCGGAACGTCGAGCGCGGAACTGGAGAGCGCCTGCGTCAGATCGCCGACCGTGAGACCGCGGCTGGCGAGCGCCCCCTGATCCACATCGACGCGGAAGATCTTTTCCTGGTCCCCATACTCCTCGACATCGGCGACGCCATCGACGGAAGCCAGGCGGTCGACGATCTCGTTTTCGACGAGAAGCGTCAGATCATCCATGTTGAGATTGGTGGACGTCACCGCAAGACGCATGATCGCCTGCGAATCCGAATCCGCCTTGACGATCTGCGGCGCGTCGGCTTCGTCCGGAAGCTGCTGCGTGATGCGGCCGATCGCGTCGCGCACGTCGTTTGCGGCAACTGCAAGGTCGACGCTGTCGGAAAACTCCAGGGTCACGCGGCTTTGGCCGAACTGCGACTGCGACGAGATCGACTTCAGGCCACTGACGCGCGCAGCCGCGCCTTCGATCACCTTGGTCAGCTCCTGATCGATCGTCTGCGGCGACGCGCCGTCGAAGGTCGTGCGTACGGTCACGACCGGGCGGTCGACATCCGGCAGCTCGCGCACTTCGATACCGGCATAGGCCGCGAGGCCCGCCACAACCATCAGTGTGTTGAAAACCAGCGCCAGGATCGGCCGGCGCACGAAGAGGGCCGTAAAGGTCTGCTTGCCGGACGCTCTCTCGGGGAGTTCGGTCACGCTCATTGTGCCGTGACCTCGCTGCTCGAGGCCACTTCATTGGCGACCCGCACCGCCCCGGCTTCGCGGACGCGCTGCAGGCCCTGCGTTACGATGGCGTCGCCATCCTTGATGTCGGCCTTGACGAGCACGAAATCCGGATTGCGCTGCACGATGCTGACCCGCACCTTGCGCGACTTGCCGTCGACGACGCGCCAGACGAAGGAACCCTGCGAATCCCACTGAACGGACAGCGGGTCGACCGCCGGGTATTTGTCGCCGGCAAACTTCATGCTGACATTGAAGGACATGCCGGCGCGAAGCTCGTCCGTACTGTTATCGATCCGTCCGCGGATGCGCAGTGTCCGGCTTGCCGCGTCGACGCGGTTATCCACCGCCTCGACTTCGCCGGTGAACACCTGGCCCGGCCGCGCGACCGACATTGCCTCGACCGGCTGGCCAACGGAAACCGTATTGGCGAAACGCTCCGGCACCCAGTAGTCGACCAGGATTTCGGAGCGGTCGTCGAGCGTCACGATCGGCGTGCTGGTGGTCACGTTGTCGCCGATGTTGACCGGGACGATGCCTACGATGCCATCGATCGGCGCGACGATATTGCGCCGGGCAAGATTGAGGTCGGCGGCCTGCAGCTGCAACCGCGCACCCTGCTCGACGATCTCGGCATCGAACACATCCATGCGCGAAACGCTGGATTTGATGTTGTGGTAGAGATTGGATTTCTCCATCGCGCTCTTCAGCGCCACCTCCGCCTGCCCCTTGGCGATCACCTGTTCTTCGCTGTCGAGCTTGGCGAGCACCTGTCCCTGTTTGACCTTGTCGCCCGACTTGATGAGGATTTCGCGGATCGTGCCTGTTGCCTGCGGCGTCACGGCCACCGAGCGGATCGCGTCACCCGTGCCGATCGCGTTCAGCCGGTCGTTCACGACGCCCTGCACGACAGCCTGCGTCACGACGAGAACGGCGCCATTGCGCGCCCCGCCGCCGTTGCGGCCTCCACCCTGGCTGCCCTGCCCCTGCTCTGATCCGCCGGCATCGGATGTCTTCATGGCCGGAGCCAGCTTGGCCACGAGGCTTTCCGGAACTCCCGCATTTCTTAAAGTATCAGCCGAACCCGGCACAAAGAAAATCCATCCGGCAAAGCCGGCCGCAATAACGATGATAGAAAGAACAATCTGCTTCCAAAAAGCCATTCACGTCTCCAGGAGGGACTCGAGGTTAGACCAGGGTCGGTCGTAAGAGGCGTCTGTCAGACACAATCGCGTGTCTGCGGCAATATCGCCTCTTTACAAACCGGCTTCAAGCGTATCCATCCGTCATTACAGAATTGTAATCTCGGCGAGATCCGAAAAGTCGAGATGCAGGTCACTTTTGCTTGAGCATCCACGTATTTTTCGACAGATTTCAGCCGCCGCTTCTTCAGTAGAACAGAAAAGCGCAGTAAAGCGGCAACGCCCGTCCCGACAGTCCGAGGGAGACCTATGCGCCCCGCCTTTCCCTTCCTCCTCAGCTTCACCGGCGGTTATGTGGACACAGCCGGGTTCCTGGCGCTCGGCGGTCTGTTCACCGCCCATGTCACCGGCAACTTCGTGACGCTCGGGGCTGCACAGGCCTTCGGGACCTCGGGCATCATCGCCAAGCTTCTGGCGCTGCCGGTCTTCTGCATCACCATCTTCCTGCTGCGTTACCTCACGCGACGCACGGCGGATGAGCGCAGCTTGCGGACGATGCTGGTCCTGAAACTGCTTTTCCTCATCGCCGGAGCCGCCATGGCAATCCGCCTCGGTCCTTTTTCCGATCCCGACGGCCTGCCGCTCGTTGTCACCGGCATGCTGCTCGTCATCGCCATGGCGATCCAGAATGCCGCGCACCGCATCCACCTCTCCGCCGCGCCGCCCGGCACGCTGATGACCGGCACGACGACACAGATCATGATCGACCTCGCCGATCTCGCCCATGGAGGCCCGGCCGATGCGGAAAAGCCCGTGAAGCCGCGGCTTGCCAAGATGGCGCTCGCAGTCGCCACCTTCGCGCTCGGCTGCGGGCTTGCAGCTCTCGCCTATGTGCTCGCAGGCCTCTGGTGCTTCGCGTTTCCGCCGCTTCTTGCGCTCGTCTCTGTAACCCTCGCCTTCCGCCCGCCGGAAAGCCCGTAAAACTTGGCGGAATGAAAGCAGAACATCTTTTCTGGTCTTTCCAGCCCGAATCACTACATTACGCGCCATGAGCAACAGTTTCGACGATATTCCCTTCTTCGACGAAGAGCCCGGCGAAGCGCCGCGCAAGCCGCAGGCGCCCGCTCCTGCAGGCGGTGGGCTCGCTGCCCGCGCCATGGCAGCGCGCGACGGCGGCAGGCGGCCGGACTACCTCGCAGGCCTCAATCCGGAGCAGACCGAAGCCGTCGAGACGCTGGACGGCCCGGTCCTGGTTTTGGCGGGTGCTGGCACCGGCAAGACCCGCGTGCTGACGACCCGTATCGCCCACATATTGAGTACCGGCCGCGCCTTCCCTTCCCAGATCCTCGCCGTCACCTTTACCAACAAGGCTGCCCGCGAGATGAAGGAGCGTATCGCGCTGCTCGTCGGCGGCACCGTCGAAGGCATGCCCTGGCTCGGCACCTTCCACTCAATCGGCGTCAAGCTGCTTCGCCGTCATGCCGAACTCGTCGACCTGCGCTCCGACTTCACCATCCTCGATACCGACGACGTCGTGCGCCTGATCAAGCAGTTGATCCAGGCCGAAGGCCTCGACGACAAACGCTGGCCGGCCAAGCAGTTCGCCGGCATGATCGACACCTGGAAGAACAAGGGCCTCGGCCCGGCCGACATTCCCGAAGGCGACGCCCGCGCCTTTGCCAACGGCCGCGGCCGCGAACTCTATTTCGCTTACCAGTCCCGGCTTTCGACGCTGAACGCCTGCGATTTCGGCGATCTCTTGATGCATCCGATCGCCATCTTCCGCAGGAACCCGGACCTGCTCAAGGAATATCACCAGCGCTTCCGCTATATCCTCGTCGACGAGTATCAGGACACCAACACGGCACAGTACATGTGGCTGCGGCTGCTGGCCCAGCGGCCGAAAGGCGAGCTGCAGAACGTCTGCTGCGTCGGTGATGACGACCAGTCGATCTACGGCTGGCGCGGCGCGGAAGTGGACAACATCCTGCGCTTCGAGAAGGATTTTCCCGGCGCCAGGGTCATCAAGCTGGAGCGCAACTACCGCTCGACCGAGCACATCCTCGGTGCCGCCGCCCACCTGATCGCCCACAACGAAGGCCGCCTCGGCAAGACGCTCTTCACCGATCGTGCCGATCCTGAGGACGTCAAGGTGCAGGTGCACGCCTCCTGGGACAGCGAGGAAGAGGCCCGCGCCATCGGCGACGAGATCGAGGCGCTGCAGCGCGACAAGCATCTCCTCAACGACATGGCAATCCTGGTGCGCGCCTCCTTCCAGATGCGCGAATTCGAAGACCGCTTCGTCACGCTCGGCCTCAACTACCGCGTCATCGGCGGCCCGCGATTCTACGAGCGTCTCGAAATCCGCGACGCCATGGCCTATTTCCGCCTCGTCGCCCAGCCGGCAGACGACCTCGCCTTCGAGCGCATCGTCAACACGCCGAAGCGCGGCCTCGGCGACACGACGGTGCGCGCGCTGCACGACTATGCCCGCGCCCGCGACATCCCGATGCTGGCAGCAGCAGCCGATATCATCGAAACCGACGAGCTGAAGCCCAAGGCGCGCAAGGCGCTCTTCGACGTCGTGCAGTCCTTCCGCCGCTGGCAAGGGCTGCTCGAAAACACGCCGCATACCGAGCTTGCCGAGCAGATTCTCGAAGAATCCGGCTATACCGACATGTGGAAGGCCGACAAGACGGCCGAAGCGCCGGGACGGCTGGAAAACCTCAAGGAACTCATCCGCTCGATGGAAAGCTTCGAATCGCTGCGCGGCTTCCTGGAGCACGTCGCCCTGGTCATGGACGCCGAGCAGAACGAAGACCTCGACGCTGTCTCGATCATGACGCTGCATTCAGCCAAGGGCCTGGAATTCGACACCGTGTTCCTGCCCGGATGGGAGGAAGGCCTCTTCCCGCACCAGCGGGCGCTGGATGAAAGCGGCCGCGCTGGTCTCGAGGAGGAACGCCGCCTCGCCTATGTCGGCATCACCCGCGCCAAGCGCCGCTGCCACATCTGGTTCGTCTCCAACCGCCGCATCCACGGCCTCTGGCAATCGACGCTTCCCTCGCGCTTCCTCGACGAGCTTCCGGAAACCCATGTCGCGGTCGCCGAGATGGAGCAGTCCTACGGCGGATACGGCCGCGGCGGCTACGGCCAGTCGCGCTTCGACAAGGCCGATCCCTTCGCCAATTCCTATTCCACTCCCGGCTGGAAACGTGCACAGCAGAACAAGACCGACGCCACCCGCGACAACTGGGGTACCCGCTCCGGCCACGCCGTCGAGCGCATCGGCTACGGCGAAAGCGGCCCCAAGGGCCGCACCATCGAAGGCGAACTGGTCGCCAAATCCACCTCCACCGAACCCTCGCGCTTCCAGATGGGCGACCGCGTCTTCCACCTGAAATTCGGCAACGGCAACATTACCGGAATCGAGGGCAACAAGCTGACGATCGATTTCGACCGCGCGGGGCAGAAGCGGGTGCTGGACGGGTTTGTGGAGCGGGTTTAGTGCCTAACCGAACGATAACGTGCGCGGCATCTCATCCCACGTTTGGCCTTGATATTCGCGTCCGGTCTTTTTCTTGTTTACGCCGCCCCACTGCTTGAAGAAAAAGGCTGTTCCCGCCTCATCGCAGGCTGCTTTGATTTCATCGATCCAAGCAATGTCCATGGGCCGAGCGCCCGGGCCTGACTCCCCACCAACTATTGCCCAGTCAATGTCCTTCAGGGCTACGTGTCCTACGCTGCGCAATAACGGCTCAAAGGATACGAATCGGACAGCAGCCGGAGTTGCACGAAGATCGTCGATGCGATCGACATAGTCGCCGCTTTCGACAGACGTGCCCAACCAAACATTTTCAAGTATTGGGAAGTTACCTGACGCAAGAATTCGGGCCATATTATCCGGCCTCTTTGTCAAAACCTGGAAGACATGCCAATGCGCATCGGCCATCGTCTCCCAAACCCGACGGATAAACTCGACGGGAACCTTATCTTGAAATAGATCGGACATTGAATTGACGAAAATCATCCTTGGCTTTCGCCAAGAAATGGGCGCCGCAACGACGCGCTCATTGAGGACCACTTTGCCTGTCCAAACATGACGTTTTCCGCTTTTGCGGGTAGTTCCTCGATAGCTACCATGCCCCATAGCATCTAAACGCGCAGCCATGCGCATGGCATAACAGTTGGTGCAGCCAGGCGAGATTATGGTGCAACCAGAGACCGGGTTCCAAGTCGCGTCTGTCCATTCGATATCCGATAGACCTGCCATTATTTCCTCGTCATGATATCGCGCGCCACCCTCTGAGCTAAGGTTTTTGCTCTGTCTCCCGGATTCGCACAAGCAAAAATCAAGGAATAATAATGTCGTCCATTCCTTCCCAACGGAAGCCACTTCTTAGATACGCCACCTCCAAAGTTCGTCTCCATGCACTCAATCATGTATCGAGTGATACCATCGGCGGTGGCAATCTTTTGCTTATCGGTATTGCTGGCCGCAAACATATCTGTCTGAGCGGACATTGTCTCCGCAACAACTTCTTTTCGCCAATCAAACGGGCCAAACATCCGATCGATCGATTCTTCAGCATCCTTCAAGATAATCCCAGACGCTTTGATTTGGCGAGCCACACCAAGCCATGCCGGAAACAGATACCAAAGATCAGCTTTCTTAGACTCAGCGATAACTCTAAGCGTGTCCCATCGCACCTGATTGCCGAAGGGGTCGAGGAAAATCAAAGCTCGATCAGAAGGCCCGAGTTTGGTGCAAAAGTCGGTTACAACATCATTCGCGTCCCCATCGCGAACCTCTATGCGGTCTTTCAAATGGGGATAGGTGTTTGCGAGTTGTTGTAGCTCGCTGGCATTCTTTCGTTTCAGATCGGAGAACACATACCTTGAAAACGGTATCTCCACATCCAACGCTCTTCGAACAGATCCGACAATGACTGCTTCAGAATCTTGGATACCCGGAAGCAAAGGCATTGCTGCCCCAACTGGGATTTCGCCTGTCCCGGCAAATGCATCAAGATAGTGAAGCCTAAACGGCCGCTGCGGAGAGGGCTTATTTTGCAAAACCCTCGTATAAAAATTTGCGTAATCGAAAACAGTATCTAGTTTGACTTTGGTATGCGTGTGCCCGAACGGTTTTTGCACCATCAATTTCCCCAACACAGAACATAGAGAGAACTTAGCAAATAGAAACGAGCAGTCAATTACGGTTGAAGAATATTTTCTTTGTACTTTTAAATTGTAAGCACCGCGTTCCATTCGTGACTTTGCATCTGCGTCTCGCGTGAGCTCGCTACACCGCTCACCCCAGCATCGGCATCCTGCCCAATCCGAGAATATCGTTGACCAGCGCAACCGCGATCCCCACGGCGACGACGATAAGCCCGATGAGGAAAAGCCGCCGCGAGCGGTCGTATTTGGCGGCAATCAGCGAATCCCGCGCCAGGAGATCGGCAAAGACCTTTACCTGGATAGCGATGCCGGCTGTCAGGAGCAGCATCGGCAGGATGTCGATGCGGCTCCAGTCGTTCGGGTTCGAAACCCAACGGCTGAGGAATGTCAGCGAAAAGCCGAGAATGATGCCTGCCGCCGTCAGCGAACCGTTGCGGAACGTCGCGTCGATCTTCTCCTCAGGACCGGGCTCGGGCATGGCTTGGTTTCCGGCTGCTCTCCTTATGCAACAAAGGCAGAAATGGCCTCAAACGGCAAGGGGCTGCCCACAGGCGTCCCGGTCTCTTCCCCGGCGCCTTCGGCTCTGAAGGCATGGATGCGAGCACCCTCACCCCTTCGTGACTTCGCATTCCGCCCTCCCTCCCGCATAATCCCGCCGGGCTGGAATAGGAGGTGCGGATGAAACGCTATTCATTGTCCCTGATCGGCCTATCTCTCGTGATCGCCGTTCTCGGCAATCCGGGACTTGCTCTGGCCTGCAACAAGATTATCGGGACCTGACCTCTGGTAGCACTCATGCAAAAAGGCGCGGCCGGGGCCGCGCCTTTTTGCTGCCCGCCATTCAGGCCGGCGTGCAGGCGATCTTTGCGCCGCGCTCTGCAAGGAGGCCGCGCAGCAGGCTGCGGTGGCAGCGGTTTTCGTTTTCGCAGTAACAGCCGACGGAGAAATTGGCTGTGTGCGAAAGTGCCGCCAGCGTGTCGAGAACATGGCTCGTGTCGTGTGCCGCCATCTCCTTGAGGTAGCCACGCGAAAAGGCCTTCCACTCGGCTTCCGTTTCCGCCGCCCGGGCCTGCGTCACCAATTCCTGGCTCGGGGCCAGCATCGGCAGCCAGACGTCGTAATAGTCGCGGCTGGAAAACTCTTCCTTCGGCACGCCGCGCGGCGGCCGCCGGACGGTGCCGATGCGCAGCCCCTCGTCTTTTTGCCGCGGCGTCCCCAGTCGTACGATGCTGATTGCCATCGCTTCCTCCGATGATCTTCCCGATGCCTATCTAGTCCCGGGGGAAGCAGCCTGACAATATGCCGCAGCATCTCAAGCGCCTTCCGGGCGCGCAGTTGCCTCCCAGGGGTGTCCCGGCTGCATTGATGCCAGCGGACGGTGAGATTTTCCGGCTCGCCCGCGCAAATCAGGGCCAAAATTCATTAGCAAATTCAAAGAAATACAAGCGGTGACCAAAAGGTTAACGCGCAAGGCTCCCCGCCGTCAATCGTACTTCTCGCCTGTCAAAACGACGCTTTGACGGTATCCGCAAATCAGCTTAGCCCGGCGTTGTCCGTCCATGAAGGCCGGGCTTCACGACGAACTCGCAAAGGAGGTTCAAGTGACCAGTGTTTCATCCTTAGGCAGTGCGCTTACCCAGTATCAAGCTCCCCTCAACCCACTCGACAAGAACGGCGACGGCGTGGTTTCCGCCGATGAGCTCGCGGCCGCCAACCAGTCGCCCGGCCCAAGCACCAGCTCCTCCGCCAGCGATGGCGGCGATAATGGCGCAAGCATCGTTCAGAAGATCACCGGCGACATTCTTTCCCTGATGCTGCAGATGCAGCAGCAGAGCGACGACGGCAGCGATGACTCTACTGACGATTCCAAAGGCGTGTTCGCCTCGATGGATACGAATGGAGACGGCAAGCTGACGACGTCGGAATTGCTCTCCGCCGAGCCAGACGCCGCCGCATCGGGTGACGCCAGCGGCGAAAGCGATCCGTTCTTCGCCAATATTGCCAACGACATGCAGACTGCCCTTCAGGCCTACCGCAATACCTACGGCGCCGCCGAGACGGCCGATGCCGCAGCACAGACGACACAGGCGCTCTGACCTCTTCGCGCCGGATCGCAACGGATGGCCTGTACGCGCCATCTCACGAACAAGGCTCCGCCGGGGGAGCCGCCAGCCCTCGATTTACAGGCCCGTTCGGGCGAAACCCTTGGTCAAAGCAGGCGCGTCCAGAGCGTCCTTGCCGACACAATCGGCGCTCAGCTGGCTTTCCTGATGCCTGTGCTCTGCTATGCGAATCCTATATTGCCTTCTATGGACTGATGAGTCCCTGGCCCCATCACACAGCCTGACAATCGAAAGAGCCGCCGAATGAAAGCATTACTGCTGACCGATATTCAGATTGGTTTTTGCCCGGGGGGCAATCTTCCCGTACCGGAAGGCCATCAGGTCGTGCCGATTGCAAACGCCCTGATCGACAGCGGTCAATACGATCTGATCGTCGCCTCGCAGGATTGGCATCCGCCCGGCCACGGAAGCTTTGCCTCCTCCCATCCCGGCAAGCAGCCCTTTGAAATGGGTGAGCTTTCCGGCATGCCGCAAATGCTGTGGCCCGATCACTGCGTGCAGAATACCTCGGACGCTGAACTGCATCCGGGGCTGAAATCCGAAGAAGTACACTTTATCCAGCGGAAGGGCGAGAATCCGCGGGTGGACAGCTACTCCGCCTTCCGCGACAACGACAAGGCGCACTCGACCGGCCTTGCCGATTTCTTTCAGGAGCGGGGCGTAACCGAGCTCGACATCTGCGGTCTGGCGACCGATTACTGCGTGAAGTTCTCGGCGCTCGATGCGCTGGACATGGTACCCGGAATCAGGGTTCGCTTCATCGAGGACGCGAGCCGCGGGATCACACCGGAAGGTGTTTCCGCCGCAATCGACGAGATGCGCGCCCGCGGCATCGAAATCATCGACAGCCGAAAGGTGCTTGCCGCCTGAGTCTCAATCTCGCGCGGCTGCTTAATCATCGCTGCTTCGGCCGCTCACCATTCAGCAAAATCGATCGGTCGATCAACGAAATTCGGTTGCCGCGCGGGCGTCAGGCAAATAGAGCAGGTGCGTTTTGAAGAAGGATAGGTGCCGATGAGTCGCGCGGATTTTGTCGAGGGTTTGCGGGGCGGCTTTACGGTGGCACTGGCGTCCGCGCCCTTCGGAGCTCTGTTCGGCGCGCTTGCCGCCGATCACGGCATGTCGCTTGCCGAACTCACCTTCATGAGCGCGACCGTCTATGCGGGCGCCAGCCAGATGGTCGGGATCGAGCTTTTCGGCGGCAATGTCCCGGCCTGGGTGATCGTCGCCTCGATCCTCGCCGTCAACTTCCGGCATGTCCTCTATTCGGCGGCGATCGCCCGCCATATCCGCCACTTCACGCCGCTGCAGAAATTCTTCGCCTTCTTCCTGCTCGTCGATCCGCAATTCGCTGAAACCGTCAACCGTGGCGAGTCGGGCAAGCCCGTGACCTTCGTCTGGTATCTCGGCTTCGGGATCATCATCTACATTCCATGGGTGCTGGTCAGCCTTATCGGCGGCATGCTCGGCAGCTTCATCGGCGATCCGAGAACGCTCGGCCTAGACATCCTGCTGCCCGCCTACTTCCTGGGGATTGTCCTCGGCTTCCGCACCCGTGACAATTTCCTGCCGGTGGCGCTCGTCAGCGCCGTTGCCTCCGTGATCGCCTATCATCTCGTCGGCTCGCCCTGGCATGTCAGCCTCGGCGCGGCCGCAGGCATCGTGCTTGCCGCCCTGCTGCCCCTGCCCGCCGTCCACCAGCCAGAACCCGCAAACGAACCGCACGAGGTCTGATCATGGAATTCGATCTTCACATGATCCTCGTCATCATTGCGGCGGCGATCGCCACCTACGCGACGCGCATCGGCGGCTACGTTCTCATCACCACGATGAAGCGCATACCGCCGCGCGTGGAGGCAGCGCTGAATGCCGTGCCCGCCGCCGTGTTGACGACCCTCGTCGCTCCGGCCTTCTTCGACGGCAACTGGGACTCCAAACTCGCGCTGGTCGTCGCTCTCATCGTCGGCCTGCGGGTGTCGCATACCTGGATGCTTGTTGCGGCCTGGTTGATCGTCATGGCCTGGCGCCGCACGATCGGCATCTAACGAAAAAGGGCGGCTGGGCCGCCCTTTCCTTTTATCGTTGGTAGTGACCGCTCAATATTCGAGCGGTAGCGTCGCATTCTCCAGCCACGCCTTCACGTCCTTGTCGTGGATCAGCGGCATCAGCGCCTCGCGGGTGCGGGCGTGATACTCGTTGAACCAATGCCGCTCGTCATGCGTCAGTAGCTCGGGGATGATGAGACTGCGGTCGATCGGGCAGAAGGTGAGCGTCTCGAAGCTCAACATCGGCATGTCGCCGCCCTCGATCGCTTCGGGCCGCCGGATATAGATGAGGTTTTCGATGCGGATGCCGAAGCTGCCCGGCCGATAATAGCCCGGCTCGTTTGAGAGGATCATGCCGGGCAGAAGTTCCTGCGTCGAAATTCGCGATATGCGCTGCGGCCCCTCGTGCACCGAAAGATAGGAGCCGACGCCATGGCCGGTACCATGCCCGAAGTCCACCCCTGCTCGCCAAAGCGCGATGCGCGCCAGCGGATCGAGATCGCAGCCGCGCGTGCCTTTCGGGAATCGTGCCGTGCTGATCTGGATCATGCCCTTCAGCACTAGCGTGAAAAACCGCTTCTGCTCCTCGGTCACCGCACCGATGCCGACGGTGCGGGTGATGTCGGTCGTGCCGTTGATATATTGCGCGCCGGAATCGATCAGGAAAAGCTCGCCCGCGTTGATCGTCCGGTCGGTATCGACCGTCACCCGGTAGTGCATGATCGCGGCATGGTCGCCAGCGCCAGAAATCGTGTCGAACGAAATGTCCTTCAGCGGGTTCTGCATGTTCTGGCCGACGCTCGCCCGCACCGACTCGAGCCTTTTGGCCGCCGCGATTTCCGTCACCGTGCCCGGCTTTTGCTCCGACAGCCAGTAGAGGAACTCGACCATGGCCGCGCCATCCTGCAGATGCGCGGCCGCCGAGCCGTTGAGCTCGACACTGTTTTTGACCGCCCGCGGCAGCTTGGCCGGGTCTGCGGCCTCCACCACCTCGCCGCCTGCCTTGCGGATGATATCGGCAAGCGCATAGGAGGCGATTTCCGGATCGATCATCACCCGTCCGCCATCCTTGGAAACGGCCGCAAGGCGTTCATCGAGCGCCGAAGGTGGAAGCTGTACGCATATCTGCGCGAGATAGGCTTCCGGTTCGATGCCTGTCTTGCGCTTGTCGAGGAACAGCTCCGCCTTCCCGTCGGCATGGATGATGGCACGCGCCAAGGGATGCGGCGTATGGGGAACGTCAGCCCCGCGAATATTGAATGTCCACGCGATCGAGGATGGATCTGCGATCAGCACCGCCGCGACATTCTTCTTCGCCAGGTCGGCGGCGGTCGTCGCGATCTTGTCTTTTGCCAGCACACCGGCCTGCACGACGTTCTGGATCGTAACGGGCCCAAGCGGCTCTGCCGGACGATCCGTCCACAGCCTGTCGAGCGGATTGTGCGGCAGGATCACCAGCGTGCCGCCGATCTCCGAGAGCGCTTTTTCAAGCCGGCGGACCTCGGCCCCGGAATGCAGCCACGGATCGATGCCGAGCCGCATCCCCTGCTTGCCGTTTCGGGGAATCCAGACATGCGGGGGTTCGTTGACGAGGTCGCCGCCGGTAAAGACTGAGCCGTCGACCTGTTCCGCAAGCTGCGTCACGTAACGGCCATCGACGAAGACGATCGCTTGGGTGCGGTTTATGAGCGCGATGCCGGCCGATCCTGTGAAGCCTGTCAGCCAGGCCAGACGCTCCGCACATTTCGGCACATATTCGCCGTTGAACTCATCCGCACGCGGGACGAGAAAGGCGTCGATTCCGAGCGCGTCAAAACTTTCGCGCAGCAGCTGAACTCGATCGCGGCCGAATTGTGGCGTGGAGGTAACCTCAAAAGACTGGAACATACTGAAAACCCGATGGCTATTTCCGAATCCGCAGAACGGCGGCTGGACCTATGTTATCGAAAAATAAGGGCGCGGGGAGAAAAACCACGCACATCACCTTACGTCAGGCCGCGCATTATTTTGGCGGAAATGTGACACCAAAACGAGAATTGGCACGCTTTATGCATTCGCTGCATGGCACCCATGAGCGAAAGCCCCTGCCAAAGACTTTCGGAATAGTTATATAGGCGGCATCAGATGGTTCGAAAACGAGCCCGCAACGAATAAGGAAATCGAAAATGACTGCCTCTCTGTCGCGCTTCGCTTACAGCAGCCCGGTGCAGGCTGGCGAGCGCCAGACTGTGCATCACGTCATCGGTGCCCGCCGCCCCCTCAATGAGGATTCCCTCAGGACGTTCGGCATGGGTCACAAGATCACGCGCCCCAAGGGCGCACCCAGCTACGCGTTCTGAACTATTTGCCGCTTCGTTTCTCCTCCTCCCTCAACGGACCGGCAATCAGAACTGTAGAACCCGCTCGAGCGCTCCTCCTCCTTTAAGCTCGCGGGTATGACCGTTAAACGGTCGAAGGCGGTGCCTCTGGCACCGCCTTCTTTTTTGTCGGATAGCTACGGGCGATCCAGGTGGATCGTCACCCAACCATTTCGCCAGATCGTCCGGATATGGCGAAGCTTCGCGCCGTTGTAAGCCGCCAGCACTTTCCAGCGCTGCTCCGCGAGAATGCCGGACAAGATCACCGAACCGCCAGGCGCCAGATGCTCCGTCAGCTTCGGCGCCATCTTGATCAGCGGTCGCGCCAGAATATTGGCGATGACGAGGTCGAACGGCCCGTATTCGGCGAATGCCGTCGAATGAAAGCCCGGCGCGGTCTTCGTGACAATTCCCGATGCAATGCCGTTTCGCCGCACGTTCTCGGCCGCGACACGCGTCGCGATCGGATCGATATCCGTCGCGAGAACCGGGATGTTCTTGAGCTTGCGCACCGCAATCGCCAGAACACCGCTTCCCGTTCCGAGATCCAGCGCATTATCGACCGGCCGCGAACGAAGCACCTTGTCGATCACCTCGAGGCAGCCTGCCGTGGTGCCATGATGGCCGGTGCCGAACGCCTGGCCGGCATCGATCTCGATCCCGATATCGCCGGAGCGCACCTTGTCGCGATCATGCGAGCCATGCACGAGAAACCGCCCTGCCCGGACAGGCTTCAAACCCTCGAGGGATTTCGCCACCCAATCGATATCGGGGATGACTTCGCGCTCGACGGCCATTGCCGGAAACGGCGCCTTCAGGGCCTCCTCGACGCGAACGCGTACCTGATCCTCATCCTCCCGCATCATATAGACGGAGGCTTCCCAGATGTCCTTCTTCTCGTCGATCTCGGTTGTCGCTATCGCAAAGTCTTCTTCGCCGAAGACCTCGGTTAGAAGATCAAGGACTTGCCCGGCCTTCTTTTCGGTCGTCGTCACATACAGGCGGATTTCACTCACGAATTCGTCTTCCTTACTGGGCACCGTCGATCCAGGGCGGAGGCGGCGTATCATAACCGGCAATGCCGCGCAGCAGGCGGTTTGCAACAAATGGAATGCGAACGGCAATAGGAGAGAGAACATTGCGCAATCCTGTCACCACCGGATTACGCATCGTCACCAGCGACGTCAAAGCATAGGTTTGCTTCAGGACGGTTTTCACGGCGGGAATGCGCCGGCCGGAATATTCCCGCCCGCGACCTTCGGAGATCAGATAGGCAAGCCAGCAGGCATCCTCGATGCCGAGATTCATGCCGCGAGCGCCTGCGGGGGAATGAATGTGCGCAGCGTCGCCTGCAAGAAAGACATTGCCGACGGACATGCGATCGACATGGCGGAAATGGATACGGAAATTCGAAACCCAGACGGCCTCTCCTCCCGCAACAGGATGCTTGATCTTCCTCTCGAAATCCGGCAGCGTCGAAAGATAGCGGACAGTGTCCGACGACACCGGCAGGCGGCCGATCATGCCCGGATTGAAGAGATCGATCTCGACATAGTGTGGATCGATAGGTTCGGGATAGCGGTAGTCGGCAAGGTAGAAGCTGCTTTCCAGCGCCTCGCCCGGAAAGCCGATCTGCGCGGCCTTGCGCACGGCGGAATGTGCACCGTCCGCACCGATCAGAATATCCGGTTCAAGCTCCTCCGCGGATCCATCCGGACGGCGCAGCACCACATGCGGCTTCTCCATGCTGCCTTCAACGCGTTCCAGTACCGTCTGCCATTCCGGCTCGACCTCGTAGTCCGACAGTTTGCCGAGCAGTAGGCGCTCGGTATGCCCCTGCGCCAAGATCTGGATCGCGTGGAATTCTCCGGCCACCCTGCCGGGATCGAGTTCGAACAGCACACGCTCGCCCGATCGCGCCCGGAAACGGTCGACTCGATAGCTTTCCTGCAGGATGGCGTCGGTGACCCTGGAGGGAGAGAGAAGCGTCAGCGTGCGTGCATTGATGCCGAGCGCCCGGCTTTCCACTACCGGCACCGGTCCGGAATCGCTGTCGATGATGCGGGGCCTGTAGCCACGCCGCGCAAGCTCCAGAGCCGCGGTCAGGCCGGTTGCGCCCGCCCCGACGATCAGAATGTCACGATGTCCCCCCGGCATGGCTCATCCCTTGCTTATCAAATTCTCCAGCTTCTTTACCGCCGTGTCGGGGTTTTCGCCATAGGCGATCGTGCCTGCGAACCGGCCTTCGGAATCAAGGAGGAAGACTGACGCGGTGTGATCCATCGTGTAATCGCCATTCGGATTGTTCTCGTCGACCGGTACCTTCTTGGCGTAAACGCGGAAGCCCTTGATGACGTCGGCGATCTTGTCCGGCGGACCGGAAATGCCGGTAATGCGCTTGGAGACGTTCGAAACATACTGGTTGAGGACATCGGGTGTATCGCGCTCGGGATCTACCGTGACAAAATAGGCCTGCAGCTTGTCGCCCGCGGGGTCGACTTTTTCCATCCAGCCGCCGAGTTCGAACAGCGTGGTCGGGCAAACCTCAGGGCAATGCGTGAAGCCGAAGAAGAGCGCCGTCGGCTTGCCGCGGAACGCCTGCTCCGTGATCGGCTGCCCGTTCTGCGCAACGAGCGTAAACGGAACGCCGAACGGTCCCTCGGCCAGCGGCATGTCCTTCGTCTTGGTGATGTTCATCGTCAGCCAGCCGAGCATGGCCGCGACAACGACGACGGCAACCCAAACGGCAACACGGAAGTACTTCATGTCGGCAACCCCTGAAAGCATGCGGACGGCGCGATCCGCGACTGCGTGCCTGATATCTCTTCAGGACAATGCGCGCAATTCAACATCCCATTTTCTTACCAGTGATTAATTGCCACATGCTGCGCGCACCGCCACCACGGCAACGGCAATCAATTTCAAGCAGAAAAGATGTCTTTACAAATACTTGACAACTATCCGGCGCGCCAGCTCAACAAAAACATCGTTAGCAAAGACTTAAGCCGTAAATTCTATATTTGCTATGCGTTCGGCGTAACCTGCGCCGCCCCGACATGATGTCCGCGCCGTATCCGGGATACGGATGTTCGCATGCGACGAAACGATATCCGGCACATCTCACCAGCGCGGGGAAGCTTTCCATGACGAATGCAACGATACCTAAATCCCTGTCGGTGAGCCAAAGGCTCTGGACGCTTGCCGCCGCTGCTTTCCTGGGCTTCGGATCGATGCTGGGTGTGGGCTGGTTTGAGGGCGAGCGCGTCGACGGAGCACTGGACCGGGCAAACAGCATTCAGCGGCGCGTGGACAGTACCAACGAGATGCGCATGGCAAGCCTTACGCTCGTTCTCGCCGCTATGGACACGATAGTCGACCGGGCCGATCGCAAGGTCGATCCTGAGCGCCTGACGGCGATGTCGAGCTCGCTCGATCGGCTTGCCGGCGGCGCAGCAGAAATGGGCACGCTTGCGCAGGAACTGCGGGAAAACAGCCTGCTGACAAGTTACGACACTGACGTCGCTGCGCTGAAACAGGCAGTTGTGGTGGATCTGAAGGCCGCCGTCGAAACCGGCGCCCCAGACGATACATTCGCAAAGCTGGATGACGCCATCGACGCGGGCGGCGAAAAGTTGACGTCGACGCTCGACAAGCTGGCCCGGGACGGTACCACTGCTGCCCAGGCCAGCATCGATGAAGCGAGCACAATTTCTCATAGCGCGCTGCTGATCCAGATCGGGCTCGGCATCTTCGCCATAATAACGATGGCGATCCTCCAATATGTTCACGGCGGCTCAATCAGCCGCGGCATCGCTGCGGTACGCCAGAGCATGCAGCGCATCATGACCGGCGATCTGCAAACCGCCGTACCTGTGACCGAGCGCGGTGACGCGATCGGCGAGATGGCCCGAGCTGCAGAAAGCTTCCGTCTGGCGGCCATCGACAAGCAGAACCTTGAGGCGCAGACCGATAGCGAACGTCGCCAGAGCGATGCGGAACGCCGCGAGCGGGAAGCGGCAAAGCTCGCCGATGCCGAAGCCCTGAATGCCGCCGTCGATGCTTTGGGCCAAGGCTTGAACCGCCTTGCCGCGGGCGACGTGACAGTCGCCATCGCCCAGCCGTTCAAGGCGGAACTGGAGCGCCTGCGCAGCGATTTCAACCAGACGACGGCCATCCTGCGCAAGACGATGACCGATATCGCGCAGAACACCAGATCAATCCAGGCCAACAGCCAGCAGATGCGCGCAGCCGCGGACGACCTCGCCAAGCGCACCGAGCAGCAGGCCGCATCCCTGGAAGAGACATCAGCTGCACTCGAGCAGATCACGGCAACCGTGCGCAACGCCACGAGCCGTGCCGAGGAAGTCGGAAACATGGTTGCGCATACCCGCGAGAACACCGCGAAATCGGATCTGGTCGTCACCGATGCGATGGCCGCAATGGAGCGAATCGAAAGCGCCTCGCGGGAGATCGGCACGATCATCAACGTCATCGACGAGATCGCCTTCCAGACCAACCTCCTGGCGCTGAACGCCGGTGTCGAAGCAGCCCGCGCCGGCGAGGCCGGAAAGGGCTTTGCGGTTGTCGCTCAGGAAGTGCGCGAGCTTGCAGGGCGCGCGGCGGGCGCGGCCAAGGACATCAAGGCGCTGATCAGCAAATCCGGCACCGAAGTGAAGACCGGAGGTGAACTGGTGACGAAGGCCGGCGAAGCGCTGCGCCAAATCGGCGAAGATGTTTCGCGCATCGACGAGAATGTTAAATCAATCGTAACCGCTGCGCGCGAACAATCCACCGGACTGAACGAGATCAACACCGCCGTCAGCCAGATGGACCAAGCCACGCAGAAGAATGCGGCCATGGTCGAGGAGACGAATGCGGCAAGCCACACGCTTGCCACGGACGCCGACAATCTGATCAGGCTTGTCAGTCAGTTCCAGACCGGCGAAGGCATGAATGCCCGTCACACGCCGCGAGAAGCAACCGCCGCCTCGCATCCTAAACCTTCACCCGCACGGAGCCTGATCGGCAAGGTCGCGGGCGCATTCAATGGCGGCGCCGCCGCCAGAGCTGGGGCCGCTCCGGCCGGAGACAATTGGGAAGAATTCTGAGCATGACTAGCGCCATCATTACACAAACCGGATCTCACCTCGAAATCGTATCGTTCCACCTCGGCGAGCAGGAATTCTGCATCGACATCATGGCCATCCGCGAAATTCGCGGCTGGGCGCCGGTCACCCCGATGCCGCATACGCCGCCTTACGTGCTCGGCCTCATCAACCTGCGGGGCGCGGTGATCCCGGTCATCGACATGGCCTGCCGCCTCGGCATGAAGATGACGGAACCCTCCGAACGCTCGGCGATCATCGTTACCGATATCGCAGGCAAGCTGGTCGGCCTGCTGGTCGAACAGGTCTCCGACATGATGACCATCAAGAGCGAAGACCTGCAGCCCGCACCGGAAATCATCCCGGAAGCCCAGCGCGCCTTCTGCCGCGGCATCGTCGCGCTGGAAAAGACGATGGTCTGCTTCCTCAACCTCGACACCGTCATCGCCGACGAGCTGGCACGCGAAGCCGCCTGATCGGACCTGGATACTCGAAAGCCGCCTGCGCGACCGCGCCGGCGGCTTTGTGATTCGGATGGGCTCTAGCCCTCTCCGCCTATTCGCGGCTCATTGCTCCCGAAAAACCACCCGACCCTGTCCCGAAGAGCAGCCCCCTGCTCTGCGCTTCCAGGGTAGTCGAAATGACCGGCATCCAGGATGAAAACTTCGTTCAATTTCGACTTCGGCAGCGCATTCACCACCGCGAACTGGCAGGGCGGCGCCACGGCGGGATCGAAAAGGGCGACTGCCATGAGCATCGGCACCCTGATGCGGCTGGCGGCGCTTGCAGCGTCGAAGAAGCGCAGGACCTCCAACACCTCGCCATGCGTCTGCTGATAGGCCTGGACCGATTGCGCGCTGCCTACGGTCGGCAGGGCCAGCCAGAGCGGGCGGTGCCCGAAGGTCGGCACGACCAGATGGCCGCGGTCGATCCGGTCATCGAACGGGATGGCGAGAGCGCCGATGCCGC
This sequence comes from Rhizobium sp. SVR5-9E, assembly GCF_056755095.1. Taxonomy (NCBI): domain Bacteria; kingdom Pseudomonadati; phylum Pseudomonadota; class Alphaproteobacteria; order Hyphomicrobiales; family Rhizobiaceae; genus Rhizobium; species Rhizobium sp. SVR5-9E. The sequence goes on from NZ_JBNDHS010000002.1 coordinate 157,798, forward strand.
CACCGAAGCTGATGCCGCTGTAGCCGATGCGTCCAGCAAGCCCGGGATAGAGCGCAACGAGCACCGACACGGCGACCCACAGATCCTCCACGCAACCGCCGATGATATAGCTTTCCGGCTTGTCGATATCGTAAAGGACATGTCCGCTCGCATCCGGTGGGATCGGTGGCCGCGCGCTGCGCGACAGCCCGCGGGAACAGGGGAACAGCACGGCCGTCTCCTTCACCGGAAGGTCGAATTCCGGCTGGTCGCGCCCGCCATAGCCGTGTCCGACGACGAGGCCGCGCCGCACCGGACCGTTCCGGGGAAGAAGCAGCCAGCCGCCGATCGGGAAGGAACCGGTCGATTCATAGACGATATCGAAAACCTGCCAGTCGGGATGCCGCGCGTCGCTCTCGCGAAGCGACGGCTTGGGATCGACGGCGACCGCCCGACGATATCTTTCCCGCCAGAAATCGTCGAAGCCCGGCGGGGCCGCGGGCGGCTCGACGGACAGGAGATCCTCAAGCCGCATGCCGTAGGTCGGATCGAACGGGAAAGGGTGCTTCGTAGGAACGCTCATGCGACGCTTGTCCCGCGAAAAGCCAGGCAGCGCAACCCGGTCCTGAAATCCTTGTCCTTAAGAAAAAGCCGGGAAACCGTCAGCGACGCTGCCGCCCTTCATCATTGCGGCTTGCCGTTCTTCCAGATGACGTTCTGGCCATAGAGCGGGATGGTCGAAATCGACATCTTCGCCGAGCCGTCCGTCAATTCGCGGGAATGGGCGAGATAGATCAGCGTGTCGTTGGTCTTGTCGTAGATGCGGTTGACGACGAGCTTCTTCCAGATCAGTGACATGCCGGCCTTGAAGACCTCGTCACCGTCTTTCGACAGGTTGATGTCGCTGATTTCGATCGGTCCCGTCTGACGGCAGGCGATCGAATTGTTCGACGGATCCTCGAACCAATTACCGTTCTTCACGCGGTCGATGATGCTGCGATCGAAATAGGTGACGTGGCACGTCACGCCCTTCACTTCCGGATCGGGGATGGCATCGACAATGATGTCGTTCCCGGTCCAGTCGACTCCGACTTTACCGACGACTTCGGCGGAGGCGGCACCCGCGCCAAGCGCGGCAACGGACGCGGCCAAGAGAACAAGCTTGCGCAAAGTGGACATGGCGGCCTCCCTGAATAACCCGCTCCTCTAGATAAGTGCGGCGGCCGTCAAAACAAGAAAGCGAAGATCACGCCTTGCGGCAGGTGCAGGGTTCGTAGCCGCCGACGGTAAGCCTGCCGGGCTTCATGCCGATTGCCGCAGGAATGGCGTGTACGGCAGCGGCTTTGACTGCCCTTGCCATTTCGATCGCCGCATGCGCACAGACGGCGGCATCCTCCGCCGCATTGTGGTGGGCAAAGCGCAGGCCCAGATGCTCGGCAATCACGTTGAGCCTGTGCGACAGGAACTGCGGCCAGATGCGCTGAGCCATCTTCAGGCTGCAGAGATAGGTGAGCTCCGGATAGGACTGCCGGTAGAGATCGAGGCTCGCCCGCCAGACGCTGAAATCGAAGGCCGCATTGTGCGCGATCATCGTCGCGCCACGGAACTCGTCGTGGAACTCGTCCATGACCTCGGGAAATTCCGGCGCATCCTCGACATGCTCGGGGCGAATGCCGTGGATCGCGATGTTCATTCCCGAAAAGCGCATCTCCTTCGGGCGGATCAGGCGCTCCTCGACCCGCGTCACCCTGCCCTCCTCGATCCAGGCGAGTCCCACCGAGCAGGCGCTTGCGCGCTGCTCATTGGCCGTTTCGAAATCGATGGCGATGGTCTTCAAGAATGCGTCCGTGATTCGGTCTCTGCCAATAGGCTTAGCCTGCGGCTGCGGACAGGCAAACGCCGCACGTTGATTTTCGGAGCAGTATCAACAGGACATCAAGCGGCTGGAGCTGACCGTCTACACCGATAATGCAGCGGCCATCCGCCTCTGCGAGAAATTCGGCTTCGAGAAGGAAGGCCTGCTCAAGTCATTCGCCTATCGCGCCGGGGAATATGTCGACGCCTATACGATGGCGCGGATCAGGGCCTAGTCTCATGGTCTAACAGGCTTGAGAAGTAACCCACGGTTTCCGAAAGGAAGCCGTGGTAACGATCCGCCTTTGCTAATAAACGCAAAATGACGCGGATCGTACTTCTTTCTTCGGCGCACGGCACCGCAGGCTTCCGGCGCTATTTCTTGCCTACAACAGATAACAATTAATCTTAACTTTGATTTAAATGCTGAAATCTACGTTCGCCCTGCAGCCAGTCTTACCGATTGATGAAACGTCGGTTCCTCTCGCTAAAAACAACTTTTGCAACGTAGGATGACGGCGCCTTCGGCGTTTCGTTTTTCTTTGGGGGCTTGAATGAAACGTCCGAATATTAAGACCGCCATGACCGGTATCTTTGCCGTCTTTGCGGTCCTTTTTGCAATCACTGCGGTTGTATCGCTCAACGGTTTGAACACCTTGAATGAAAATACGCAGGACCAGGTAACTTCCATTCAGCCCAGCATCTCGCGCGCCAAGGACATCCAGATCGCCCGCTATTCGCTGCGCGGCTCCTACGGCGACTACGCGATGGGACGTTCGTCCGGCGACCCGGCCCTCTACCCCGACAAGATCGCCAAGAAGGAAGTCGAACTCACGGATGCGATCAAGGGCTACAAGGACCTGGTCAACAACGACGCCGAACGGGCCGCCTTCGACGAGGTCGAGGCTTCGGCCAACCAATATACGCAGACCGGTCAGGCGATGGTGGCTCTCATTAAGGCGGGCAAGGCCAAGGAAGGCCTAGCCTCTTTCGACAACGATCTCGGCCCGATCGCCGATGCGCTGTCTGCGAGCGTCGACAAGCTGGTCAAGCTGAACCAGCAGCAGTCCGACGAGGGCATCGTCGCCGCCCGCGATCAATACGTCCGGACGATGACCATGATCTACACGGTCCTCGCCATCGGCGCACTGATGGTTTGCGGCGGGACCTATTTCGGCATCTCGGGCATCGCAACCCCGATCACCCGCATCACCATGGCCATGCGCAATCTCGCCGACGGCGATACCGCCGCCGAAATTGCCAGCAAGGACCGCACCGACGAGATCGGCGAGATGGCAAACGCGGTCGAGATCTTCCGCCAGGCCGCCATTGCGAACAGACAGCTCCAGGCAGAGGCCGAGGTCAACCGGAACAAGGCGGAAGCGGAACGGAACCGCCTGATGTCGGACGCCGAAGAGGCCGCCCAGGTCAAGCTGCAGACGGCGACTGCCGGTCTCGCGGCGGGCTTGCGCCGCCTGGCCTCCGGCGATCTCGCCTTCCAGCTGAGCGAGCCTTTCGCTCCGGATTTCGAATCGCTTCGTCACGATCTCAACACGGCGGCCTCGCAGCTTGGCGATGCCCTGAGCGCAGTCTCCAATTCAGCGAACGCGATCGATGCCGGGACACAGGAGATCAGCCGCGGAGCGGACGATCTTTCCAAGCGCACGGAGCAGCAGGCCGCATCGCTCGAAGAAACTGCCGCCGCGCTGGACGAGATCACGGTCAACGTGTCGAATTCATCCAAGCGCACCGACGAGGCGCGTCAGGTCGCCGTTCAAGCCAACGAGAGTGCTGCCCAGTCGGGCAAGGTCGTCGCCAACGCCGTGGAGGCGATGGAGAAGATCGAGGACTCCTCCAACCAGATTTCCAGCATCATCGGCGTAATCGACGAGATCGCGTTCCAGACCAACCTTCTGGCGCTCAATGCCGGTGTCGAGGCTGCCCGCGCGGGCGAGGCCGGCAAGGGTTTTGCGGTCGTGGCCCAGGAAGTCCGCGAACTGGCGCAGCGTTCGGCGCAGGCCGCAAAGCAGATCAAGGACCTCATCCGCAATTCGAGCGCCGAGGTCGAAGTCGGCGTGAGGCTGGTTCGCGAAACAGGCGAAGCCCTTCAGAATATCGAAGGCCTGATCGTCACCATCAACCACCACATGAATGCGATCGCCACATCCTCCAAGGAACAGTCGACGGGCCTTTCGGAAGTCAATGCCGCCGTCAACCAGATGGACCAGGTGACCCAGCAAAACGCTGCCATGGTCGAAGAGACCAACGCGGCAAGCGCGACACTCGCCGCCGAAGCAGCCCGGATGCGCGAATTGATCGGCGGGTTTCAGCTGAGCGGCGGCATGGCCGCCGGCAGCCAGGTGAGCCGTCTGCGCCAGGCCTCAGCCGCAATGGCCAAACCTCAGGCCCGTTACGCCGCACCCGTCACCCACGGGAATGCTGCGGTCAAGCAGGAATGGTCCGAGTTCTAACGGCCGCTGGCCGAAAGCTCCAGGAAACGATGTTGGGGATGGCAGGAATGCCGTCCCCAATTCTTTTCGTCCTCCGCCGCGCCGAGTCGTCCCGCTGCACCCGGATGGAGATGCAGCGCTCCCGCGATCAGCCGCCGATCAGCGCCAGCCACTCGTCCTCGTCCATGGTCTGGACACCCAACTCGCGCGCCTTGTCGAGCTTGGAACCGGCGCCCGGTCCGGCCACGACATAGTCGGTCTTCTTCGAGACCGAGCCAGCCACCTTGGCGCCGAGGCTTTCCGCTCTTGCCTTCGCCTCGTCACGGGTGAATTTCTCCAGCGATCCGGTGAAGACAACGGTCTTGCCGGCGACAGGGCTGCCGGAGGCTGCGACTTGCTCGGCCGGTAGCGGCGTCCCGTCATTGAGTTCCGCAAGCAGAGCGGTAATCACTTCGACGTTGCGCGGTTCCTTGTAGAATTCGACGATGGCCCGAGCGACGATTTCGCCAATGCCTTCGATGGCGTTCAAGCCGTCCCAGGCATCGCCGGAAAGCGATGCGGCGTCCTTCATTGCCGTCGCAAAGGCTTGGTATGTGCCATAGGAGCGCGCGAGCAGCTTGGCCGTCGTCTCGCCGACATGGCGGATGCCGAGCGCGTAGATGAAGCGGTGAAGCGCGATCTCGCGCCGCTCATTGATGGCCGCGAAAAGCTTGCCGACGCTGACCTTGCCGAAGCCTTCAATATTCTCGAGTTTCGTCAGCGAATCCCGCTGGCGTCTTTCCAGGGTAAAGATCTCGGGCGCCGTGCGGATCTTCAGCGCCGGGTCCTCGCTCTCGAAGAAGAAGTCGATCTGCTTCGAACCGAGCCCTTCGATGTCGAAGGCGTTGCGCGAGACGAAATGCTTGAGATGCTCAGTCGCCTGCGCGCGGCATACGAAGCCGCCGGTGCAGCGGGTGACGGAATCGAGCTTTCCCGTTTTCTCGTTTCTTTCACGCACCGCATGGCTGCCGCAGACCGGGCATTTCTTCGGGAACTCGTAGGGCACTGCGTCGGCAGGCCGCTTTTCCATCACGACGTCGAGCACTTGCGGGATCACGTCGCCCGCCCGCTGCACGATCACCGTATCGCCGACCCGGATATCGTGCTCCATCTCGCGGATGGGCTCGCCGGAATTGCCCAGGCCCTTGATATAATCCTCGTTGTGCAAGGTCGCGTTGGTCACAACGACACCGCCGACGGTGATCGGCGTAAGCCGCGCGACCGGCGTCAATGCGCCCGTGCGTCCCACCTGGATCTCAATCTTCTCGACGGTGGTGAAAGCCTGCTCGGCCGGGAATTTATGCGCCGTCGCCCAGCGCGGGCTGCGCGAACGGAAGCCGAGGCGCCGCTGCAGTTCGAGGCTGTCGACCTTGTAAACGACACCGTCGATGTCGTAGTCGAGGTCGGGACGCAGCAGACCGATCTCGTCGTAGTGCGCAAGAATATCGGCGACCGAGTTCAGCCGCTTCATCAGCGGATTGATTGGAAAGCCCCATTCCTTGAACTTCTGCACCATGCCGAACTGCGTGTCGGATGGCATCTCCGACATCTCACCCCAGGCATAGGCGAAGAACTTCAGCTTACGGCTCGCCGTCACCTTGGCGTCGAGCTGGCGAAGCGACCCGGCAGCGGTGTTGCGCGGGTTGACGTAGGTCTGCTTGCCTTCCGCCTCCATCTGCTTGTTGAGCGCCAGGAAATCGCTCTTGGCCATATAGACCTCGCCGCGCACTTCGACGACGGCAGGCGCGCCCTTCGGCAGTTCGTTCGGGATTTCCTTGATGGTGCGGATATTGGCCGTGACGTTTTCACCGGTCGTGCCGTCCCCGCGCGTGGCCGCCGTCACCAGCTTGCCGTTCTCATAGCGGATCGACATGGAAAGGCCGTCGATCTTCGGCTCGGCGGTGAAGGCGATCGACTGGTCCGGCAGACGCCCGAGGAACCGGTAGACGCTGGCGACGAAATCCTGCACGTCCTCTTGCGAAAAGGTGTTGTCGAGCGACAGCATCGGACGCGCGTGGACAACCGGTGCGAAGGTGACCGACGGCGCAGCACCCACATGGCGAGAAGGACTGTCTTCGCGGATCAGCTCCGGAAACCGCGCCTCGATCGCGTCGTTGCGCCGCTTCAGCGCGTCATACTCGGCGTCCGAGATTTCCGGCTGGTCCTTGCCATGATAAAGCGCGTCGTGATGGGCGATCTCCCTTGCCAATCGCGCCAGTTCTGCGGCGGCCCCTTCGATCGTCAGATTTTCTATGGTTATCGGCTCGACTGACATTCAGATCACTCCGGAGAATCTTCAGAGGTTTTAGACGAATTGGCGAAAACGCAAAACCGGAAAGCGCAGAGCAGAAAAGTCGTCAGGTGCAACTGTTGCATTCACATCATGATAAACGGAAAAGCCAGACGGCTGCTCTGCAAATTCAGTCGTAACGAAGGATCGCCAAATGGCTGACATAACCTCCACACTCAGAATCTTCGAGCCATATCCGGGCCTGTTCGCCTACTACGACGGCCGCATCGAAGGCAGGCGCCTGCATTCCGACACGCCCAACTGGCTCGACGACGGGGCGTACTCGCTTGGCATTGCTTCCTATGCGATCGTCGACGGCAGCAGCGCGCTGGTCTATGACACCCACATGTCGCTACCGCATGCGCGGGCGATCCGGTCGCATCTCGAAGGGCTCGGCGTAACCTCGATCAGCGTCGTTCTCAGTCACTGGCATACGGACCATATCGCCGGAAACGAGGTCTTTGCCGATTGCGAGATCATCGCCCTGAGGCTGACTGCAGATGCGCTTGAACGAAACCGGGAGAAGCTTGAAACCGGTAATCCGCAAATCCGTCCCGTAGTGATGCCGAACCGGCTTTTCGAAGGGAGCCTCGCCCTTGATGTCGGGAAGCGTCGCGTCGAACTCCACCACTTCGATATTCACAGCGCGGACGGCAACATCATCTGGCTGCCGGAAGAGAACGTGGTTCTGGCCGGTGATACGCTGGAAGACACCATCACCTACATTTCCGAGCCGCAGCATATCGCCACGCATATCCGCGAACTCGCCCGCATGCGGGAGTGGCCGATCCATCGAATCCTGCCGAATCACGGTGACCCGGCGCGCATCGCCAGCGGCGGCTACCCACCTGCCCTCATCGACGCAAATCGGCGCTATCTGGAGCGGTTGAGCAATCCCTCCGAGCGAGAGAAGGCGGAGGCGACATCCCTGAAGGAGTTCCTTGCAGACGATCTGGCATCAGGGATCGTTCTCTATTTCGAACCCTACGAGGCGATTCATCGCAAGAACATCGCTGACATCAAATCCGCCGGACAGTCCTGAAGCTTAGTCCGCAGCCGCGAGCAGACGCGCGGCTGCCGCCCGCGCCTCCTCGGTGACAGAAGCGCCTGCAAGCATGCGTGCGATTTCTTCGGTCCTGTCTTTTTGCGCCATGGTGGCAACGCGGGTCGCGATCTTTTCCGACTCGCCCGGAATGGGACCCTTCGAGATGAGAAGATGGGTGGCAGCCCGCGCGGCAACCTGCGGCGCATGGGTGACCGAAAGCACCTGTACACGCTTGGAGAGCCGCTTCAGGCGCTGGCCGATAGCATCGGCAACGGCGCCGCCGACTCCGGTGTCGATTTCGTCAAAGACAAGCGTCGGCGCCGAACCGCGATCGGCGAGCGCCACCTTCAGCGCCAGCAGGAAGCGCGAGAGCTCACCGCCCGATGCCACCTTCATGATCGAGCCCGGACGCGTGCCCGGATTCGTCTGAACGTGAAACTCGACGACATCGATGCCCTCGGCGGTCGGTTCCGCGGCATCGGTCGTAATCTCGACCATGAAGCGGGCGCGCTCCAGCTTCAGCGCCGGAAGCTCGGCCATGACGGCGGCAGCAAGCGCCTCGCCTGCATGGTGACGCTTGTCCGAGAGCGAGCGGGCGGCGGCATCGTAATTGGCCTTGGCGATGCCCACTTCGGCGTCAAGTTTGACGAGCTTTTCCTCGCCGGCATCAAGATCGGCCAACTCGGTAATCATACGCACGGCGAGCGCCGGAAGCTCGGTCACAGGCACCGAATACTTGCGGGACGCAGCGCGCAGCGCGAAGAGGCGCTCCTCGACGCGCTCAAGTTCCTTCGGGTCGTATTCCGTCTTGCGCAGAGCCGCCTCTACTTCCATCTGCGCGTTGGAAAGCTGATCCAGCGCCGCGTCGAGCAGCGCCACGGTGTCTTCCAGCAGTCCGGGCGCCTCATGGCTCTTCCGCTCCAGCCGGCGCACCAATGAAGCGATATGCGGCACGGGAGAAGCGTTGCCATTCAGAAATTCGGAGGCTTCGGCAATGTCGCCGGCAATCCGCTCCGCCTTCATCATCTTCTGGCGGCGGTCGGCAAGCTCATCCTCTTCGCCATCCTGCGGCGAAAGCTTTTCCAGCTCATCGACGGAGGAGCGGAGATAATCGGCTTCGCGCGCCGCGTTCTCCACCTTCTCGCGATGCTTTTTCAGCGTTTTCTCGGCATCGCGCCAGATGCGGTAAAGCTCGGACACAGAAGCCGCATCCTCGTTGATACCGGCGAAGGCATCGAGCAGAAGGCGGTGGGCATGGGTGTCGACGAGCGCGCGGTCATCGTGCTGCCCGTGGATTTCAACGAGCATCTGGCCGGCCTGGCGCATCAACTGCACGCTGACCGGCTGATCGTTGACATAGGCCTTGGTGCGGCCGTCGGCGGATTGCTGACGACGGAAGATCAGATCGCCTTCGTCGTCGATGCCGTTCTCGCGCAGAAGCTTGCGGGCGCCGTGATCCATGCCGACATCGAAGACGGCCGTCACCTGCCCCTTGTCCTCCCCATGGCGCACAAGGCCGCCATCGCCGCGCCCGCCGAGTGCAAGCGAAAGACTGTCGAGCAGGATGGACTTGCCAGCGCCGGTCTCACCCGTCAGAACCGAAAGACCGGTTTCGAAGGCGAGATCCAGCCGCTCGATCAGGACGATATCGCGGATCGAAAGCTGGATCAGCATTGCGTTTCAGGCCTCACGTGCCGAGCAGGAGTTTCTTGCCTGCAGCAGCGATCCAGGAACCCGGGTTTTCGCGCGGCTCGGTACCACCGTTCTTCAAAAGCTTGAAGGAGTCTGCGTACCACTGGCTATCCGGATAGTTGTGACCGAGAACAGCGGCCGCCGTCTGCGCCTCTTCCACGATACCCATCGCGTAGTAGGCCTCGACCAGACGCGCCAGCGCTTCTTCGATCTGATTCGTGTTCGGATACTTCTCGACCACGATACGGAAGCGGGAGATAGCCGCAAGATATTCCTTGCGCTCAAGGTAATACCGGCCGATCTGCATCTCCTTGCCGGCGAGTTGGTCTCGAGCGAAGCGGATCTTCGCCTGCGCATCGTCGACGTATTCGGAGTCCGGATAATTGTCGACGACGGCCTGCATGGCTTCGATGGTCTTGCTGGATGCCCGTTGATCTTGCGTCACGTCGGAAATCTGCTTCGAATAGCTGAGGCCGATCAGGTACTGAACATAGGCTGCATCTTCGGACTTCGGGTACTGCGCCATATAGCGGTTGCCCGAAGCCAGCGCATCGTCGATCTTGCCCTGGCGGTATTTGACGAAGGTGCTCATGACGAGAGCCTTGCGCGCCCATTCGGAGAACGGGTTCTCGCGGTCGATCGCGTCGAATTTCCGTGACGCCTCGACCATGTTGCCCGCCTTCATGTTGGCAAGCGCCTGGTTGTAGAGGACATCCGGCGGATCGTTGTTGACGCCGAGCTTGGTGATGTCGATATCGGGGTCCGATGTGCAACCGGAAATCAGGGCGCCTGCACTCAGAACCACGAGCGATGCGAGCAAAGCGCGCGCTGTCTTCATCATACCTTCAGACCTTGCATAACCCATAAAAGAATCCCAAGTGCCGCTATCCACCCCGCGGCAGCCACGCCCTCGCGGCGTTTCTAGCCACAAATATGCGGCAAGAGCAACGCAATGATGAGGCATTAACGCATTTTTGTGGCAGTAGGCGGCAGAATACCTCGGTTTTTGTCTTTAATTGCGCGTTTTGCACTTAAACATATGCTGGAGAACATTTATTCGCTGTCGAATGCCCATAAAAAAACCGCCCCTCGAAGGGGCGGCCTGGCCTAAATTTCGGTTTGGAGGTCATGCCGACCAGGGAGCGAATCCGGGTGCGTTGACCGCGATGAAATCGCGGGGCGCCGTGCGTGGGCGTGTAGCGGATGTCTCGACAACTTCATAGGCCGTCGGATCACTGAGCAGGGCTTTCAAAGCATTGGCATTCATCTTGTGGCCGCCGCGATAGGAGCGGTAGCAGCCGATGAACGGAGCCCCAGCAAGCGCCAGGTCGCCGACGGCATCGAGCGTCTTGTGACGCACGAACTCGTCCTTTGCGTAGCGCAGGCCTTCGACGTTGACGACGGTATTGTCGTCGGAAATGACGACGGAATTCTCCAGCGACGAACCGAGCGCATGACCGGAGGCCCAGAGACGTTCCACGTCACGCATGAAGCCGAAGGTGCGCGCGCGCGCAAGCTCGGACTTGAATCTCGCGGCAGTCAGGTCGCCTTCCCATTTCTGGCGGCCGATCAGCGGGCAGTCGAAATCGATCTCTACTTCGAAACGGGTACCGTCATACGGGCGGAATTCGCTCCAGGAGCCGCCGTGCTCGATGCGGACCGGTTTGGTGATGCGGATATAGCGGCGCTTCACACCCTGCGAGACGAGGCTGACCTGCTCGATCGCTTCGATGAAGGGCATCGAGCTGCCGTCCATGATCGGCATTTCGGCGCCATCGACTTCGATCAGGACGTTGTCGAGGCCAAGCGCATAGACTGCTGCCATGACATGTTCGATCGTCGCAACCGAATGCGCCGGCGAAAAGCCGAGGACAGTGCAGAGATCAGTGTTACCGACCTGAGAGGAGACTGCACGCAGTTCGGTAGCGCTACCGTCTTTATGAACACGCTGGAAAACGACGCCGGTATCGACTTCAGCCGGGTTGAAAGTAATGGAGACTTCCGCGCCGGAATGGACGCCGATGCCCGAAAGCGTCACCGGGCGCGAAACCGTCGTCTGGAAGCCAAGCATGCCAATAACCATAAATATCTGCCTTTATTGCCCTTGCGGTCCCTAGCGCCAAAAGCACGGAAAGCAAACCGCCAAGTAATCTTGCCCACCGCCGAATTGTCGCCATGAAGCAGCGAGGCACGGTGGCCGGGCTCCATACATACGTGTGACAGGGCTGCAATCCAAATCACTGTTCGTTTCGCTTTGTTACGAAACATCCGCTTGAATTGCTTCGGAAAATATGCGGTTTCGTGCCGCTTTGAAACGCCTGTGCCCGGGACTGTTATCCCGGGCACATCCGTGGCGATTCGGTGGCGCGCTTAGTTCGACTGGCGGCGCAGGAATGCAGGAATTTCGAGCTGGTCGTCTTCCTGCACCATGCGGGCTTGCGGAACGGCGCGGCCCTGATCGTCGAGATTCCCGCGGCGCGGTGCATAAAGGCTCGCCTCCGGCGAAAGCGGGCGGCGCTGCTGCGAAGCGGCGGCTGGCGCTGCCGTCATCTCCGTGGCGACCTCTTCCTCGCGGCGGCCAAGCGAATTGGTGATTCGCTTCAGCAGGCCCATCGGGCCACGCTCCTCATGTGCCTGGGGAGCGGCCGGTTGGGTGCGGCGGTCAATCTCGGCCTGAACGACCGGCGGGAAGTCCTCGACCTTCGGCATGCGGACCGGCTGCATGACAGCAGACTCCTGGCGAATCGGCTGCTGCATGACCGGCTGCGGAGCCGGCTGGCTCATGACCGGTGCCGGAGCGTGCTGCACGGGAGCCGGGCGAGCGGCCGGGACTTCCGGAGCGGCTGCGAAGATGCGGCTCTGCGGGCGGAAGGCTTCTTGAGCAGCAGGCTGCTGTACCGGCGCTGCCTGACGCGGAGCTGGCATCTCGAGCTCGCGCTCCATATCGGCTTCCGCCATGCGGATGGCCTGCGCGATCGTGTCGACCGGCTTCGGTGCCTGCATAACTGGCGCAGGCTGAACTGCGGCCGGTGCCGGAGCAGCGGCCGCGGAGGGACGGATAGCCGGCTTGGCGGCAGGCTGGAAGGTCTTGGCCGCCTGCTGGTTGAGCGCACGGTCGATACCGGTTGCGACAACGGAGACGCGGATGATGCCTTCCAGCGATTCGTCGAAGGTCGCGCCGAGGATGATGTTGGCATCCGGATCGACTTCTTCGCGGATGCGCGTCGCAGCTTCGTCGACTTCGAAGAGCGTCAGGTCGCGGCCACCGGTGATGGAGATCAGGAGACCCTGAGCACCCTTCATCGAGGTTTCGTCCAGCAGCGGGTTGGCGATCGCGGCTTCCGCAGCCTGCATCGCACGACCCTGGCCGGAAGCTTCGCCGGTGCCCATCATCGCACGGCCCATTTCGCGCATGACCGAGCGGACGTCTGCGAAGTCGAGGTTGATGAGACCTTCCTTGACCATCAGATCCGTGATGCAGGCAACGCCCGAATAGAGAACCTGGTCGGCCATCGCGAACGCGTCGGCGAAGGTCGTCTTGTCGTTTGCGATGCGGAAGAGGTTCTGATTCGGAATGACGATCAGCGTATCGACCGACTTCTGCAGTTCCTCGATGCCCGCTTCGGCGAGCCGCATGCGGCGGCCGCCTTCGAAGTGGAACGGCTTGGTGACGACGCCGACGGTCAGGATGCCCTTGTTGCGGGCCGCCTGAGCAACGACCGGAGCCGCGCCCGTGCCCGTGCCGCCGCCCATGCCGGCAGTGACAAAGCACATGTGCGTGCCGTTGAGGTGGTCGATGATTTCATCGATGCACTCTTCCGCGGCTGCGCGGCCGACCTCCGGCTGCGATCCGGCACCCAGGCCTTCGGTAACACTAGCACCGAGCTGGATGATGCGTTCGGCCTTCGTCATCATCAGCGCCTGGGCATCGGTATTGGCGACAACAAAGTCGACGCCCTGGAGCCCGGCGGAGATCATGTTGTTGACAGCGTTGCCGCCGCCGCCACCGACACCGAATACGGTGATGCGCGGCTTCAGCTCTGTGATGTCAGGCTTTTGCAGCTTGATAGTCATGTTACCAGTTCCTTCTCTCTATGGCCGCATCGCCACGCCGGCCAATTCACTCAATTTCAGAAGCTTTCCTTCAGCCACTGGCCCATCCGGGCGATGCGGCTGTTATTACCCCCAAGCGACATGAGCAGACCGCTCTGTGACGCATGTGTTTCCATGTCCGCGACCTGCGGATAGATCATCAGGCCGACCGCCGTCGAAAAGGCCGGGCCCTTGGCTGCCGTCGGCAGGCCAGAGACGCCCATCGGGCGGCCGATGCGAACGTTGCGGGCGAGAATGCGCCGCGCCACTTCCGCAAGACCGGTGAGCTGGCTGGCACCGCCCGTCAGCACGACGCGCTTTCCGACGATGGGGCTGAAGCCCGAGCGCTGGATACGGTCGCGAATCAATTCCATCGTTTCCTCGATGCGCGCAGCCACGATGCGCGAGACGAGCGCGCGCGGCACCTGAGTCGGCTGATCGCGCTCATCCTCGCCGATCGGCGGGATGGAGATCAGCTCGCGCTCGTCGGAAGAATTCGAGAACGCCGAAGCATGAACGACCTTCAGACGCTCCGCATCTTCGATACGGGTCGAAAGACCGCGCGCCAGATCGGTGGTGACGTGGTGACCGCCAAGGCCGACCGCATCGGTATGAACAAGCTTGCCTTCCGCAAAGACCGAGAGCGTCGTCGTGCCGCCACCCATGTCGATCGCGCAGCAGCCGAGCTCGACCTCGTCGTCCACGAGAGCGGCAAGACCCGACGCGTAGGGCGTTGCCACGATACCTTCGACGGAGAGATGTGCGCGATTGACGCTAAGCTCGAGGTTCTTCAAAGCGGCACGTTCGGCAGTCACGACATGCATGTCGACGCCGAGAACATCGCCGAACATCGCAAGCGGATCGCGGATACCGCGTTCGCCATCGAGCGAAAAGCCGGTGGCAAGCGAGTGGAGCACAGCGCGATCCTGGCGCAGCGACTGCTGGCAAGCGGCTGCAAGCACTTTCTTGAGATCGTTCAGCTCGACTTCCTGCCCGCCGAGATCGATCGTCGCCGTGTAAACGTCGCTTCCGAGACGGCCGGCAGTCAAGTTGACGATCAGGCTTTCGACGGTAAGACCCGCCATGCGCTCGGCCGCGTCGACGGCGAGACGGATCACACTCTCGAGCGCATCGAGATCGGCGATGACACCGGTCTTGATACCGCGCGAGCGCTGATGACCAATGCCGATGATTTCGATGTTGTGCGTACGGCCCGGAAGGATTTCACTCTCTTCCCGTGGCGTCAGACGGCCGATCATGCAGACGACCTTGGTCGAGCCGATGTCGAGCACCGAAACGATGTGAGACCGCTTCGACGAAAGCGGCTTCAGGCGCGGCAATCCAAAATGGGATGAACCGAACAAGCTCATATATTCTGCCCCGCCTTTTTCAAATCCTTGGTCCGCTGATCGAGAACGACCTGCCGGCGCGCCATGGCCTCCGGGGTCAGTTGGATTGCGGTCCTGTCCGCCAACCTGAGATCGACGGCTGCGATGTCACGCGCCAGAAGATCTTGTTCCTTGTCGAATTTCGAGAGTCTGGCGAGCGCCTGATCGACGTCCTCCGAGGGCAGCTTCACGACGATGCCGTTGTCCATGTGCAAATCCCAGCGGCGGCTGGAGACCCAAACATAAGCCTTCACGCGCGACTTGATGTCGGGCCACTTCGCAAACTCGCCTTCGAGCGAAACCGCAGCTGTTTCCGCATCGCGGCCGACGACGAGAGGCAGCGACGAGAACCTGTTGTCGCGAAGCGGCGCGATCACGCTGCCGTTCTTCTCGATCAGCGAAAGTTCCTGCCCGTGCTGCCAGATCGCATAGGCCTGGCGCTCCTTCAGCTTCACCTCGATCGTCTTCGGATAGACTTTCCTGACCTCGACGCTTTCGACCCAGGGAAGCTTGGCAATCTTCTGGCGCGCAGCATCGACATCGAGCGCCACCAGCGACGTCGTGCCATCAAGCCCGAGAAGCTGGAGAATCTCGATTTCCGAGGTCGCCGAATTGCCGGAGACCTTCACATCTTCGATCGCGAATCCGGCCGCCGTCGTCGTCGCCTGCGCGACCGCTTCCGTATGGCCGCCGAGCGACATTCCGTAGAGACCGGTCGCCGCGAAGAACACCAGAGCGGAGACCGTACCCGCATGGGCCGGAATATGGATACGGCCACTTCCCAGGCTGACGAGGAAGCGCACGATACGGCGCAGCGGGCGCGGCAGAACCATCCGGCCATCGCCCTCAGGCAGAGCGATGACCGATTGACGACTCGGGCGACCTATCCTTTTGACCGTCAACGAGAACAAGAAGCGTCCTCCACCATCCAGCGCAGAAACTCACCAAAGGAATAACCGGCATGGCCGGCCATTTCGGGCACAAGGGAGGTTGGCGTCATGCCGGGCTGGGTATTCACTTCCAGCCAGATAACTTCACCGTCTTCGGAGAACCGATCGTCATAGCGGAAGTCGGACCGACTAACGCCGCGACAACCAATTGCTTGATGCGCCCTTAACGCCAATGTTTGTATTTTTTGGTAAATATTCGGTGAAATTTTCGCCGGAATGACGTGTTTTGAGCCGCCGGCCGCGTACTTGGCGTCATAGTCATAGAAGTTGTGACCCTGCGGCACCACCTCGGTCACGCCAAGAGCCTTGTCGCCCATGACGCCGCAGGTAAGCTCACGGCCATAAACGTACCGCTCGACAATGACTTCTTCGCCGTAGCGCCACTCAGGCGAGCTGATGATCTGCGGCGGATGCGACTGATCCTCTTGAACGATCAGGACCCCGAAGCTCGACCCCTCGCGAACGGGCTTCACCACATAGGGAGGCGCCATCGGGTGCTCGGGCGGGAAGGCAAAGCGATTGATGACCTCTGATTGCGCAACCGGAATGCCTGCCGCAGCGGCAACCCCCTTCGCCTTGCCCTTGTCCATCGCAAGCGCAGAGGCCAGGACGCCCGAATGCGTGTAGGGAATTTCGAGATATTCCAGGATGCCCTGAATCGTGCCGTCCTCACCGAAAGGACCATGCAGCGCGTTGAAGACGACATCGGGACGAAGCGCCTCAAGCTTCGCGGAAACGTCGCGATCGACGTCAATGCGGGTAACCTGAAAGCCTTCGGCTTCGAGAGCATCCGCGCAAGCCGTTCCCGAAGACAGACTTACCGGTCTCTCCGAAGAAAATCCGCCCATCAGGACAGCGACATGCTTGCGACTCATACTTACCCCCAAAATAACTTTCAGCCTGCGTTTCGTGGTTTGCGCCACACTTGCCGGCGAATCCGGCTCACTTCAGACAGCGTAGGGATAAGACAACATTATGGTTAATGAAGTGTTTACTTTTATTAACCGATCGTCCGCGGCCACGATTTCGAACGCCTCTGAGCTGGCGGGTGCCTCTAAGTTTTCGACTCCAAATCAGCGCCTTGCGGCCGCCTGCTGAAGTTCGCTCAGAGCATGAAAAATCGGCACATGGTAACCTGCGAGACATCTGGAGAAGGCCCCAGTCCCTGTGCCTTGTCGAGCAATTTCCAGGCAGGCCAACCAGAAGCACACCGGTCAACGGGCGCCACGCAGGAAATGATCCTCATGCCTGGGCGTCCAATTTCATCACTTTCTTGCTTACTTAACGTTTGCGTGCACTAAAAATTGCGTTAAGACGCCGGCGACCCCGTCGAGGGCCGCCCTCAATATGAAATCCTAAAATGGAATGAAAATGTCTGAAGCGATATCTACCGTATCGCCGACACCTGCTTCATCGAACAGTGCGCAAGTCAATTCGCCGGCGCGTGTTCTGATCGCGAGCCTTGTCGGCACCACGATCGAATTCTTCGATTTCTATGTTTATGCGACAGCAGCCGTCCTGGTCTTCCCGACGCTGTTCTTCCCGAACAATGATCCGACCACCGCTCTCCTCGCCTCCTTCGCCACCTTCTCGATCGCCTTCTTCGCGCGCCCTCTCGGCGCCGTGGTCTTCGGCCACTTCGGCGACAGGATTGGCCGCAAGACGACGCTGGTCGCCGCTCTCCTCACCATGGGAATTTCCACGGTTGTTATCGGCCTCCTGCCCTCCTACGACTCCATCGGCGTCGTCGCACCGCTTCTGCTGGCATTGTGCCGCTTCGGCCAAGGCTTCGGTCTCGGCGGCGAATGGGGCGGCGCGGTCCTGCTGGCAACCGAGAACGCACCGGAGGGCAAGCGCGACTGGTACGGCATGTTCCCGCAGCTCGGCGCCCCGGTCGGCCTGTTCCTGTCCTCCGCGGTCTTCTGGCTGCTTCTTCAGGTCATCTCGCAGGATGCACTGCTGAGCTGGGGCTGGCGCGTGCCGTTCATCGCCTCGATCATCCTGATCGCCATCGGCCTTTGGGTTCGTCTTTCGATCACCGAAACGCCCGATTTCCAAAGGGCGATCGACAAGCATGAGCGTGTTGCCGTGCCGGTCGGCGAACTCTTCCGCAGGCACAAACGCAGCCTCTTCCTCGGCACCTTCGTGGCACTCGCCACCTTCGTGCTGTTCTATATCGGTTCGGCCTATCTTCTCTCCTACAACGTTAAGGTCCTGAAGATACCGTTCCTGGACGCGCTGGAAATCCAGATCATCGGCTCGGTCGTTTTCGGCATCTTCATCCCGATCGTCGGCAAGCTCGCCGAGAGATTCGGACGCCGTGAGATGCTGATCCTGACGACGGTCCTGATCGGTATCTTCTCCTTCTTCCTGCCCGGCCTGATGACCAGCGGCGAAGCAAGCATCGTCGTCTTCGCCATCGTCGCGATGGCTCTCATGGGCATGACCTACGGCCTGATCGGCACCGCGCTGGCGGCACCCTTCCCGACCGCAGTGCGCTACACCGGCTCGTCGATCACCTTCAACCTTGCCGGCATCTTCGGCGCCTCGCTGGCGCCCTATATCGCGACCTGGCTGCAGGCAACCTACGGCATGACCTATGTCGGCTACTATCTCGGCCTCGCCGCCGTGATCACGCTGATCTGCATCCTGGCGTCCGGTCGCGACGAAGTCTGATCGAGACTGTCTGCGTAAGTTCGAAGGCCGCGACGGAAAACCGCCGCGGCCTTTTTGTTGCTGCCTGTTGGCGTTGAGCATACTGTTCCTTCAGAACGGACGAGAACAGGGATGCTGACAAGGCGATCACTGCTGACACAGGGCCTGACTGCTGGCGTTGCCTTATCCATGCCATCGATCGCGCGGCCGGCAACCATCCCACCTGTCAACGTTACCTTCCTCGTCATCAACGACGTCCATGCCTGCCGTTTCGGAGACGGGCTCAGCCCGAACTGCCAGCAGGAAGGCAAAACCGACGCGAATCTGCTGCGGCATATTCTGGCGCTCAATAACATTCATCACCAGACGTGGCCGGACGCGATCGGCGGCAAGCCGAGTGGCTTGAGCGCCGCAGGGCAGCGTATCGCCCGCCCGCAAGGCATCATCGTCTGCGGCGACGTCACCGACGATGGCGGCGGACAGACTGCGGAGTTCGCCGAAGGCTCTCAGCTCCTGCAGTTCTCGCATCGCTACCAGCAGGGCCGCGGCCCGGACCAGGTGCACTTCCCGGTCTATGTCGGGCTTGGCAACCACGATCTCGATCAGGATGGGCGCCCGCCGCAGACCGACTGGTATCGCGACGAGCTTCGCGACTACGTGCAAATGAATCACAAGCCGAGCGTCTTCTTCAAGCCGCTGGTGCCCGTCGACAACTATGACGAAGCCTCGGACAATTACTCCTGGAATTGGGGCGGCCTGCATCTCATACAGGCGCAGCGATACGGCGGTGACACCAACAAAGGCACAGCCAGCGGTCTCGGCTGGATGAAAGAGGATCTCGCGACCTACGCTGCCGACGGCCGGCCAGTCGTCATCTTTCAGCATTATGGCTGGGACCATTTTTCAGTCGAGCGTTGGGATCCGAAAAAGAAGACCTTCGACGACGCTGGAACCGGCACGCCGCATTGGTGGGATGAATCAGAACGTCAGGATCTGCTCGCAACCCTCAGCGGCTACAATATAATCGGCATCTTCCACGGCCATGAGCACGACACGCCGATGGCCTACAAGGTCAACGGCATCGACGTCTTCAAGGCCAAGGCAGCCTTCATGGGCGGCTTCTGTCTTGTCCGGGTGACAAGCAACACGATGGATGTGGCGATCGGCGAAGCCGCAGATGACAAAGGCGGCGTCAGGTTCGACACCGCCTTCAGCAAAGCCCTGCGCTGAAGCGCTCTTATTCGCTGGTCACGCCCTGGAACGGCCGCACCTCGCGGCCCGGCATGAAGGCGCCGAGACGCTTGATCTCCCATTCGAGCTTGATGCCGGAGTTCTCGAACACTTCGCGGCGGACTTGCTCGCCGAGATACTCGAGATCGTAGCCGGTCGCCTGCCCCATGTTGATCATGAAGTTGCAGTGAAGCGACGACATCTGCGCACCGCCGATGACAAGACCGCGGCAACCAGCTTCATCGATCAGCTTCCAGGCCGAATGGCCTTCCGGGTTCTTGAAGGTCGAGCCGCCGGTCTTCTCGCGGATCGGCTGGACCGTCTCGCGGTGATTCCGCACAGCGTCCATCTCGATACGGATTTTCGCGCGATCCTCCGGGTAGCCTTCGAACAGCACGGACGTAAATATCAGGTCGGGCGAGGCAGCGGAATGGCGGTAGGAATACCCCATCTCCTTGTTCGACAGCACGATCTTCTTGCCTTTGCGGTCGATGGCATTGACCTCGACGACACGTTCGCGGGTCTCGCTGCCGTTGGCGCCTGCGTTCATGCGTGCCGCTCCGCCGATGCTGCCGGGGATGCCATAATAGAAATGCAAACCGCCGATGCCGTTGTCCATCGCCATTGCGGCTACGTGCTTGTCCGGGCAGATAGCGCCCGCGAGAATGCGATTGTCACCCGCAAGCTCCAGCCCACCGAAGCCCTTGGCGGAGAGACGCAGCACGACACCGGGAATGCCGCCATCGCGCACGAGAATGTTCGAACCAACGCCGACGACGGTCAGCGGCACCCCTTCCGGAAGGATCTTCAGGAAGGCGATCAGGTCCGCCTCGTCATGCGGCTGGAACATCAGCTCGGCAAGGCCGCCAGCGTGGAACCACGTGACGCGGTCCATCGGGGCATCCGGCGTGATGCGGCCGCGGATGTCTTTCACACCTGCGCCTAGAGACTTGAGAAGCTTTTCCCCATTCACCTGTTTCATGCGGATTTTCCCGAAAGGCCTTCCAGTTGCCCGGGCAGCGCGGCTGCCCAGTAAGTAATACTCCCTGCCCCTAACAGAACCACAAAATCGCCTGGCTTTGCAATCTCAGCGATCATTTCCGGTAGAAGCTCCGGCGTGGCAAGTAAACGCGCGTTTCGATGGCCGCCCGCCTTGATGCGTGAAACCAGCGCTTCGGAATTCGCGCCTTCGATCGGGTCTTCGCCCGCGGCATAGACCGGAGCGAGGAGGATGTTGTCCGCGTCATTGAAGCAGCCGGCAAACTCCTCGAACAGACTCGATAGGCGGGTGTAGCGATGCGGCTGGTGAACGGCAATGACGCGGCCCTTGCAGGCCTCCCGCGCCGCCTTCAGGACGGCCTTGATCTCGACGGGGTGATGTCCGTAGTCGTCGAAGATCTGAACGCCATTCCACTCGCCGGTGAGGGTGAAGCGCCGCTTGACACCACCGAAGGAGGCAAGTCCTTTCGCGATGTCTGCGTTCGAAATGCCGAGACGGTGGGCAACCGCGATAGCGGCCGTTGCATTTGAAATGTTGTGCCGGCCGGGCATCGGCATCACGAGATCATCGAGCCGGATCACCTGCCCCGTGCGGCGGCGGCGGATTTCGACATCGAAGATCGACCGCGCGCCGTCGATACGCACATTCATGAAGCGGACATCGGCCTGCGGATTTTCGCCGTAGGTGACAACCTTGCGATCCTCGATGCGGCTGACAAGAGCCTGCACTTCAGGATGGTCAAGGCACATGACGCCGAAGCCGTAAAACGGAACGTTTTCGACAAACTGCCGGAACGCGGCGCGGACGGCGTCGAAATTGCCATAGTGATCGAGATGTTCGGGATCGATGTTGGTGACGACCGCAACATCGGCTGGAAGCTTTAGGAAGGTGCCGTCGGACTCATCGGCCTCAACGACCATCCACTCGCCCTCGCCCATGCGGGCGTTCGTACCATAGGCGTTGATGATGCCGCCATTGATGACAGTCGGATCAAGCCCGCCCGCCTCAAGCAGCGCCGCGACCAACGATGTTGTCGTCGTCTTGCCGTGCGTGCCGCCGATGGCGATCGCATTGCGGAAGCGCATCAGCTCGGCAAGCATCTCCGCGCGGCGCACGACCGGCAACAGCTTTTCGCGCGCGGCGATGAGCTCCGGGTTTTCGTTCTTGATGGCGGTCGAGACGACCACGACCTCGGCGTCGCCCAGGTTTTCGGCCTTGTGGCCGACGGAGACTTTGATGCCCTTGTCGCGCAGGCGCTGCACGTTGGCGCCGTCGGACTGGTCAGATCCCTGAACCCTGTGGCCGAGATTGTGCAGCACCTCGGCGATGCCGCTCATGCCGATGCCACCGATACCGATGAAATGGACGAGACCTATGGCCTTCGGCAGTTTCATGTGTGCGCCCCCTTGAAGTCTGCAATCGTACGTACGGCGGCAATAGCCTCAACCATGCCGGCAAGCAAGTTCGCAGCGTCCGGTTTCCCAGCCTGCTTTGCCACCGCTGCCATGCGGGCAAGCTTCTCCGGGTCGTTCATCGCTTGGGTCAGGATCGACGCGATCTTCTCCGAGGACAGCTCGGACTGCGCGATGACCTTGGCACCGCCTGTCGCGGCAAGAGCAGCGGCATTTGCTGCCTGATCGTGATCAAGCGCATGCGGATAAGGCACCAGCACGGCAGGGCGGCCGATCACGGAAATTTCCGAAACAGTCGAGGCACCCGAACGGCAAATCACCAGATGCGCATTCGCAAGACGCTCCGCCATGTCAGTGAAGAACGGCGCAATATCCGCACCCATGCGGAGCTGTGCGACACAGCCGCTGACCATCTCCATGTCTTCGGGACGCACCTGCTGGGTGATGCGCAACCGCGCACGCAGTTCGTCGTCGAGCAGGCTGATGGCCGTCGGCATTGCCTTCGAGAAATATTGGGCACCCTGGCTGCCGCCGAAGACGACGAGGTTGAAGGGCTCACCGGCATGGGAAGGCTTGTATGGCACCTTCGCAGCTTCGATAATCACCGGACGGACAGGGTTGCCGGTCGTTACGGTCTTCTCGGGGTAAGCGCCGCCGTTCTCCGGCAGAAAGCCGCCCGCAATGGCCTGCACACGCTGCGCCAGTGCCTTGTTGGCCCGGCCCATCACCGCATTCTGCTCGTGGATCATCGACGGTACGCCGAGACGTGTGGCCGCAAGCAGCGGCGGCACGGTCGGATATCCGCCGAAGCCGACGACGACCGAGGGCTTGACGCGCTGGATCAACCTCTTCGCCGCCCGCATTCCAGTCCAGAGCGTCCAGAGCGAGCGGGCGACGGCAACCGGGTTCTTCGAACCGATCGTCGCCGACGGCACGACATGGATTTCGTCTGCGGGGAACTTACCGGCAAAGCGCTCGGCCCGGCTGTCGGTTACGAGGTGAACGGAATAACCGCGCGCCTTCAGCTCGTAGGCCAAAGCCTCCGCGGGAAAGACGTGGCCGCCGGTTCCTCCGGCGGCAAGCAGGACAATGCCTTTATTCATGGGATTCGCCTTTCAACGGCATATACCCCCTCATCCGCCTGCCGGCCCCTTCTCTCCGAGGGGAGAAGGGCAAATGCCGGGCCGCAGGCGTCCCCTCTCCCCGTCGGGGAGAGGGCTAGGGTGAGGGGGTTAACGCCGCACATAGCCATTATCTTACTCCGCCGGCATTCCGTGCGGCACGCGGAAGAGGCTCCGCTCCTGGGCACGTTTTTCCGGGCGATGGCGCGTCAGCGCGAGAATGAAACCGGCGGTGACACAGATCGCGACCATGGACGAGCCGCCATAGGAAATCAGCGGCAGCGTCATGCCCTTTGCCGGAAGCAGTTCGAGATTGACGCCGATATTGATGATCGACTGGATGCCCATCTGCAGCACGAGGCCAGCAACGGCAAACCGGTTGAAATCGTTCTTCTCCTTATATGCGTGCGACAACCCTCTCAAAACAAGGACCGTGAACAGCAAAACGAGTGCGATACAGAAAACGATGCCGAACTCCTCGGCAGCGACAGAGAAGATGAAGTCGGTATGGGCGTCCGGGATGATGCGCTTGACGATGCCTTCGCCCGGGCCCTGGCCAAACCAGTCGCCACGGATGATGGCCTCACGGGCGGTGTCGATCTGAAACGTATCGCCCTCGCCGGTCATGAACTTGTCTATTCGTCCCGCCACGTGCGGGAAGACATAATAGGCCGTGACCAGACCGCCCACGCCGCCGACGCCGAGCAGAATGATCCATATCCAGGGCATGCCGGCCATGAAGAACATGCCGCCCCAGACAGCGGTCGTCAGGATCGTCTGGCCAAGGTCGGGCTGAGCGACCAGAAGCGAAGCAACCATGCCGAAGAGGATGATCGCAAAGAGATTGCCGGGGATTTCGGGCTGGCGCGCATGCTCGGCGAAAAGCCAGGCACAGACGACGACGAAGGCCGGCTTCATGAATTCCGACGGCTGGATCGAGAGGCCGGCGAGCGTTACCCAGCGGCGGGAACCCTTGACCTCGACCCCGAAGAAAAGCGCCAGAAGCATCATCGCCAGCGAGACGACGAGCAGCACGATCGCTGTCCGCCGCACCTGGCGCGGCGTCAGGAAGGAAAGCCCGATCATGACGGCTATCGACGGGATCATGAAGGCCGCGTGGCGCTTTACGAAATGGAAGGGCTCAAGCCCGATACGCTCGGCAACCGCCGGCGAGGCCGCGAAGGAGAGCATGAAGCCGATGCCCATGAGGAAGATGAACATCGCAAGGAAAAAGCGGTCGATGGTCCAAAACCAATCGGCCAAAGGCCCACGTTCCGCGCGGCTTACCATGTCATTTATCTCCTGTTGCCGAACCGATCAGCATGGTCACTCCATCGAGCGCTGCCACATGGCTGACAAATGCATCGCCCCTGACTTCGAAGTTCTTGTACTGGTCGAAGCTTGCGCAAGCCGGGGATAACATCACCGCGACAGGGCCAGTCTCATCTTTTTCCGCGTCGGCAGCCGCATGCGCGACAGCCCGCTCCAGCGTCCCGGAAATCTCGTATGGCACGGCTTCACCCAACGTCGCAGCAAACTCCGCCGCCGCCTCGCCGATCAGGTAGGCCTTGGCGACGCGCGGGAAGAACGGCGCCAGCGTCGTGATGCCGCCCGTCTTCGGCAGGCCGCCGGCGATCCAATAGATGCGATCGTAGCTCGACAGCGCCGGCGCCGCAGCGTCGGCATTCGTCGCCTTCGAATCATTGACAAAGACGACATTGCCGCGCCTGCCCACCGGCTGCATGCGATGCTTGAGGCCGGGGAAGGAGGCAAGCCCGGCGCGAATCTCCTCGGGCGATACCCCGACGGCGAGGCAGGCCGCAACCGCAGCAGCGGCATTCTGCGCATTGTGGCTGCCGCGAAGCGTCTGGATACCGGTAAGATCGGCGATCGGCAGAGCGGTACCGGAAGACGCCTGCATGATCTTGGCGCCTTCGGCATAGATACCGTCAGCCA
The DNA here is from genome assembly GCF_056755095.1 of Rhizobium sp. SVR5-9E. NCBI lineage: Bacteria > Pseudomonadati > Pseudomonadota > Alphaproteobacteria > Hyphomicrobiales > Rhizobiaceae > Rhizobium > Rhizobium sp. SVR5-9E. The sequence goes on from NZ_JBNDHS010000002.1 coordinate 182,951, forward strand.
GCGCGTGCCGGCGCGAAATGCGGACCACCTTCGTCCCTGCCCGCTCGATACGGTCAGCGATCATTTCGCAATAGCTGTCGTCGACGCCAACGACGGCCGTCCTGCTGCCCGCGACCAGCCGTTCCTTGACGTCGGCATAATGCTGCATCGTGCCGTGGCGATCGAGATGGTCAGGCGTGAGGTTAAGCAGAATGCCAGCAGACGGGTTTAGCGTCGGCGCAAGGTCGATCTGATAGGATGAGCACTCGACGACATAATAGCGCGCGGGCTTCGGCGGATCGAGCGTCAGCACCGCGGTGCCGATGTTGCCGCCAAGCTGCGTATCCCGGCCGGTGGATTTCAGGATATGCGCGATCAGTGCGGTGGTGGTCGACTTGCCGTTCGTGCCGGTAATCGCAATGAACGGGGAATCCGGCGCGTGCGCCCGGCGTTCGCGGACGAAGAGTTCCACGTCGCCGACGATATCAACACCGGCGGCCCGCGCGAGATCGACCGTCCAGTGCGGCTTCGGATGCGTCAGCGGTACGCCCGGGGAGAGCACAAATAGCGACTGCGAAGACCAGTCGATGTTGTGGAGATCGCCCGTCCGGATGCCCTCCGCGCTCGCGGCCGCAACGCTATCGGGATTGTCATCCCATGCGGTCACGTCGGCGCCGCCTGCAACCAGCGCCCGGGCCGTGGCGAGCCCCGAGCCGCCGAGCCCGAAGAGCGCAACCTTTTTTCCAGCGAGCGTGGTGACCGGAATCATGGTCCGCTCACCGCAGCTTGAGGGTGGAAAGGCCAAGCAGCGCAAGGCCGACGGCGACGATCCAGAAACGAATGACCACCTGGCTTTCAGTCCAGCCCTTCTTTTCGAAGTGGTGATGGATCGGCGCCATCAGGAAGACCCGGCGTCCGGTCATCTTGAAGAACCCGACCTGGATGATGACGGAGAGCGTTTCCGCGACGAAGAGACCGCCGATGATCGCCATGACGATCTCGTGTTTGGTGGCGACAGCAACGGTTCCGATCGTGCCACCGAGCGCGAGAGAACCAGTATCGCCCATGAAGATTGCGGCGGGCGGCGCGTTAAACCAGAGGAAGCCGAGGCCCGCACCGATGACGGCGCCCAGGACGACGGCAAGCTCGCCGGTGCCGGGCACGAAATTGATCTGCAGATAGTTCGCAAAGACCGCGTTACCGGCAAGATAGGCGATGACGCCGAAGGAGGCGGCAGCAATCATCACCGGAACGATCGCCAGCCCGTCCAGGCCATCCGTCAAGTTGACTGCGTTGCCCGCCGAGACGATGACGAAACCGCCGAAGACCACGAACATGATGCCGAGATCGACCATGAAATCTTTGAAGAAGGGAAAGGCGACCGAGGAGCCGAAGGTCGAGCCTGCCGTACCGGAGGCAAGCGCCGTGCGCATCATGAAATAGACCGCGATGCCTGCGATGATGAATTCGATGCCGAGGCGCGCCTTGCCCGAAAAGCCCTTGTCGCTCTGCTTGGTGACCTTGAGATAATCGTCATAGAAGCCGATCGCGCCGAAGCCGAGGGTGACGAGCAGCGTCGCGACGACGTAGACATTCGAAAGGTCGGCCCATAGCAGCGAGGCGCCGACGATGCCGGCAAGGATCATCAGCCCGCCCATCGTCGGAGTGCCGGCCTTCTTGAAATGCGTCTGAGGCCCGTCCGCGCGGATCGGCTGGCCCTTGCCCTGCCGAATGCGGAGCGACTTGATGATCGCCGGCCCGAAGAGAAAGACGATGAGAGCGGAAGTGAAGAGGGAGGCACCCGTGCGGAAGGTAATGTATCTGAACAAGTTCAGAAATTTCAGATGGTCCGACAGTTCGACTAGCCAAATCAGCATTCAGGGCCCCTTGTTTACCCGGTCAAAGTTCGCGTTGCGTGTCGGCAAATGGCGTAAACTTGTCAAGGAGCGCGGCGACAATCTTGCCAAACCCAATCCCCAGTGACGACTTCACCATCAACACGTCGCCTGGCGCGACCGAGTTCAATGCATATTTTGCGAGTTCTTCCGCCGTCTCCCGGTATTCGACGTGCACGCTATCCGGAAGAGCATCCTTCAGCGCCGTCATCTCCTTGCCTGCGAGCCAGGCATGTTCGATGCCGGCCGCAAGCAGCGGCTCGGAAAGCTCCGAATGGAGTTCTTGCGCATAGTCGCCCATCTCCAGCATGTCGCCGAGCACCGCGATGCGCCGCCCGTGGCCAGCCGGATCAGCCGCCGCAAGCAGCGCGATTGCAGCGCGCATGGAAGCGGGATTGGCATTGTAGCTTTCGTCGATCAGCTTAAAGCTGCCATTCCCGATCGAAAGCTTGTGGCGGCGGCCCCTGCCTTTTTCAGGCTGCAGAGTGGCCAGCGCCGCGATTGCCTTGTCCAGATCGGCGTTGACGAGGGTGACGACGCCGAGGGCGGCCAGTGCGTTTTCAGCAATGTGCCGTCCGGGCGCGCCGATCGCCACTTCGAGCGTCTCGCCGTCGATCGTCAGCCAGAGCGCTGAGCTTTCATCCGAACCGTTGAATTCGGCAAGACGGAACTCCGCCTTGGCATGCTGGCCGAAGGAATGGATGTTCTGGACACCGAGCGATTGCGCCCTCTGCTCCAGGAAATCGTACTGCTCATTGTCCCGGTTGAGCACAACATGCCCGCCGGGCGCAAGGCCTTCGAGTATCTCGGCCTTTGCCGCGGCGATTTCCGTGATGCTGTTGAAATTGCCGAGATGTGCCGGAGCGATTGTCGTGATGACGGCAACATGCGGCCGGATCATCTGCACGAGCGGACGGATCTCGCCCGGATGGTTCATGCCGACTTCGAAGACGCCGTAATGCGTGTCGAGCGGCATGCGCGCGAGCGTCAGCGGCACGCCCCAATGATTGTTGAAGGACGCGACCGAGGCATGCACCTTACCCGACGGCGAAAGCACGTGGCGGAGCATCTCCTTGGTCGTCGTCTTGCCGACCGAGCCCGTGACGGCGATGATCTGCGCCCGCGAACGCCGCCGCGATGCGACGGCCAACCGCCCGAGGGCGGCAAGGACGTCATCGACGACGATCATCGGAACCGTCAGCCGGCCGAGCCCCGAAAGACGGGCTTCGCTGACGACGAGGAGCGTTGCGCCGTTCGCCATGGCCATCGAGGCGTAGTCGTGGCCGTCGACCCGGTCGCCTTTGATGGCAAAGAAGGCTTCGCCTGGGCTTATCGTGCGGCTGTCGATCGAAATGCCGGTAATGCCTTCAGGAAGCGTGCCGAACGGGCGGCCCGCCATGGCGTTGATCATGTCTTCCGTCGTCCAAAGCCAGCTCACGATTTCAGCTCCTCCAAAGCCTCACGCACCTCGGCATGATCGGAGAAGGGCAGCGTCACACTCCCGATGGTCTGTCCCTCTTCATGCCCCTTGCCCGCGACGATCAAGGTATCGCCGGATTTCAGCATTTCGACGGCCTGATAGATCGCTTTCGAACGATCAGGGATTTCAGTGGCACATGGCGCCGCCGCCATAATCTCGGCGCGGATCGCCGAAGGCTCCTCCGAACGAGGATTGTCATCGGTGACGATCACAACATCCGCAAGGCGGCAGGCGATCTCGCCCATGATCGGGCGCTTGCCCCGGTCCCGATCGCCGCCGCAGCCGAAGACGACGATCACACGGCCCGTGGTGAACGGGCGGACAGATTCCAGAACATTGGCGAGCGCATCCGGCTTGTGCGCGTAATCGACATAGGCAAGCGCGCCATCCTTCGTATGGCCGACGAGTTCGAGACGGCCGGAGGCGCCCTGCAGCTTCTCCAGCGCCGCCATGGCCGTCTTGGCCGGAACGCCGGTGGACATGGCGAGCGCAGCCGCAACCAGTGCGTTGGCGATCTGGAAATCGCCGGCCAATGGAATATCGACCTCGAAAATCTCGTCCCCGGCATGCACCTCGGCGATCTGCTTGTGGCGGAAGTGCTCGACCCGCTTGAGCGTCAGATAATCACCCTTGCGGCCGACGGTGCGGACATCATGGCCCGCTTCTCTGGCCGCCTTGATCGCCTGCTCGGACCAGGCATCATCAGCGAAGATGATGGCGGGCGAGCCCTTCGGCAGCAGCGTATCGAACAGCCGCATCTTGGCAGCCATGTAGCTTTCCACCGTGGGGTGATAGTCCATGTGATCGCGGCCGAGATTGGTGAAGGCGGCAGCCGAAAGCCGCACGCCGTCGAGGCGGCATTGATCGAGCCCATGACTCGATGCCTCCATCGAAGCGTGCGTGACGCCCTCGTCAGCGAGATCGGCGAGCAGTTTGTGGAGCGAAACCGGATCGGGCGTGGTCAGCGAGCCATATTGGTTGCGGGTCGGAGAAACGACGCCGGTCGTACCGATCATGGCTGCCGGGTGTCCGGCATAGGTCCAGATCTGGCGCGTGAAGGACGCCACCGAGGTCTTGCCCGCCGTGCCGGTTACGGCAACCATCGTCTCCGGCTGCCTGCGATAGAAATTCGCCGCGGCGACTGAAAGAAAGCGGCGCGGTTCCTTGACCGGAAGGACCGGAATGGAAGCCTCGACGGATTGCGAGGAAACGATCAGCGCCGCACCGTGTTTGGCGGCATCGGCGATAAAGCTGGCGCCGTCGGCCTTCGAACCGGCGACGGCAACGAATGCCATTCCAGCCTCGATCTTGCGGCTATCGGCTGAAAGGCCGGAGATCTCCAACCCGCCCAGCGGCCCTTCGAGTTGTTCCTTGATTTCCGGAAACGCACTTCCGGCGATGTCCCGCAGTTTCATTGAATGTCTTTTCTCTTCTCACGCCGACCACCCCACGCGAATCGGCGCTAATATTCATTCACACTCAATAAGACACCAGCAAGGCCGACCCGTCTTCGCCGAATTGCGGTTCGACCCCAAGGATCGGCGCGGCGCGCCTGATGATGTTCTTGACCATCGGTGCAGCCGTATAAGCGGCGATGTTCTGGCCCTTTTCGCCGTTATGCGGCTCGTCGCAGAAGGTCAGCACAACATATTGTGGATTATCGATCGGGAACGCTGCGAGGAATGCGTTGAAGTTCAGGTTACTCGCATAGCGACCGTTGACGACCTTGTCGGCCGTGCCCGTCTTGCCGCCGACATTGAAGCCCGGAACGTCGGCATTGCGCCCGGAGCCCTTGAGGCCGTTCAATTTGAAAAGGTAGCGAATGTTGTCGCTGGTGCTCTTCTTGACGATGACCTCTGCGGCCTCATCTGCCTGCTCTCGCGTCCGCGGCAGGAAAGTCGGCTCGATGAGCTTGCCTCCGTTGACGAGTGCGGCGCCGGCGACCGCTGTCTGCAACGGTGTCGTGGACACGCCGTGACCGAAGGAAATCGTGATCGAGTTGATCTTCTTCCAGACCTTCGGCTGGCTCGGCATCTTCACTTCCGGCAGCTCGGTCTTCATCTTCGTCAGCAGACCGAAGCGTGTCAGGTATTCCTTCTGCAAATCCATGCCGACGAGATCGATCATCTTCGCCGTACCGATATTGGACGAATATTCGAAGATTTCCGGCACGGTCAGCCATCGGCCCTGACCATGGAAATCATGGATGGTGAAGCCGCCGATGCGGATCGGCCGGGTGGCGTCGAAGCTGGAGTTGAGGGTAACCTTGCCGCTGTCGAGCGCCATGGCCGTGCTGAACGTCTTGAAGGTCGAGCCCATTTCGAACGTTCCGTTCGACATGCGGTTCAGCCAGCCTTCCTTGGCGCCCCCTTCCGGATTGTTCGGGTCGAAGTCGGGCGCCGAAGCCAACGCCAGGACCTCGCCCGTGTGAACGTCGAGAACGACGGCGCCGGCCCCCTTCGCTTCATAATTGATCACCGCGCTGGACACGACATCGCGCACGATGTTCTGGACACGCAGGTCGATCGAGAGTTTGACCGGCTCAAGCGGCTGATCGCTGGTCATGCCCACCGATGCCAGATCGGCGAGCCCCTGGTCGTCGATGTACTTCTCCATGCCGCTGACGCCGCGGTTGTCGATGTTCACGTAACCGAGGATGTGCGAGGCCGTCGGGCCACCCGGATAGAAGCGGCGCTTTTCCGGACGAAAACCGATGCCGGGAATGCCAAGCGCCAGAATCTGGCTCTGCTGCTTCGGCGTCAGTTGCCGGCGAAGCCATGCGAAATGCGAGCTCTTGACGGACAGTTTCTTGTAAGTGCCCTTCGCGTCGAGATCCGGCAAAACGGTCGAGAGCTTCTCGATCGCCTCATCCACATCGACGATCTTGTTCGGTTCGGCGAAGAGCGAAACCGTGCGGATGTCGGTTGCCAGCACCTCGCCGTTGCGGTCGAGAATATCCGGACGCGATGCCATCAGACGATCGGGCGGCAGGATGCTGGAGACAACCTCCGGATCCTTCAGCGCATATTCTACCAAGCGCCCGCCGATGATGCCGTAAATTGCGGTGAACCCCAGGATGAGGAGACCGACGCGGCTTTTTGCCTGACTGGCTCGCTTCTTGCGCGATCCCTCGAGCGGCAAGCTCGCCGATGGGCCGCCGAAACGGTTATAGACGCCGGAGGAAAAGTGCGCCTGGCTCTTCAGCACCATAATGCGAGAGAGGAACGACATGGCTACTCCACCGATCCGGTTGACATGAGGTCCTCTTCTTCTGGACGCGCGGCAGGAGCCGGCGGCGCCTTGGCGGCAACGGCCATTCCCGCGCCTGCGCCCGGCTTCGCGCGGTTCTTGGCCTCGGTAGTTGCCGGAACCGGAACCTGCGACTTCAGCATCGGCAACTCACGCAGATGAACAAGCGCCGTCGAGTCCGTCGGCTGCAGCTTGAGTTCGTCGTTGTATGCGTTCACCAGCCGCTCCAGCCGGTTAGGCTGCGACTGCAGCGCCCAGTCTGCCTTGAGCAGATCAATGGTGTCCTTTTCGAGCTTGATCTCGGCCTCGAGGCGATGAACCTCTTCGAGCTTCAGCTCTGCGCGGTGCTTGATCGTGTAGGTGACCGCAGCTGCCGCCGTCATGATGCCGATCAGTACGACGTCGAACGTTCTCAGCATTTCAACCCCCAAGCTTTCCGAGGCTGGCAAGATTGGGCAACCCGAAGATCGACATATCCGCGGCTTCAGCCGTCGCATGCGTACGAATGCCGGCCCGCAGCTTGGCCGAACGCGCCCGCGGATTTGCCTCGGCTTCCGCCTTGCCTGCAGCAATCATTGATTTCCCGAGCGGTTCGAAAGTCGCGGCGCGCTCATGCGCCACCGGCAGATGACGAGAGCCCGAAGCCTTGCCGGCGCGATCGGAGAAGAATTTCTTGACGATACGGTCTTCGAGCGAATGGAAGGTAACGACGACGAGGCGACCGCCCGGTTTCAAGACGCGTTCGGCAGCAAAGAGCGCCTGCCCCAATTCCCCAAGCTCGTCATTGACGAAGATGCGGAGCGCTTGGAAAACGCGAGTCGCCGGATGAATCTTGTCCTTCATCTTGCGCGGCGTCACCAGCTCGATGAGCCCTGCAAGATCGCGCGTCGTCTCGAACGGCTTTTCCGCCCGGCGTTTCTCGATGGCGTGGGCGATGCGGGGCGCCTGATCCTCTTCGCCCAGAAAATGAAAGATGCGGATGAGCTCCGCCACCTTGGCGCGATTGACGACGTCGGCGGCAGAGACACCGGAACCCGACATGCGCATATCGAGTGGGCCGTCCTTCTGGAAGGAGAAGCCGCGCTCGGCTTCATCGAGCTGCATCGACGAAACGCCGATATCGAGCACGACACCGTCGAGCCCGTCAGTCGGCGCGTGATCAGCAAGATTGGAGAACTGCGATTGAATGAGTTCGAGGTGACCGGCGTGGGCGGCGACCATTTCCTGACCGGCGGCAATTGCCGTCGGGTCGCGATCCAGCGCAATCACGTCCGCCCCAGCCGCAAGAATGGCTGACGTATAGCCGCCTGCACCGAAGGTCCCGTCGAGAATGACTTTTCCGGAAGCGGGCTGAAGCGCCGAAAGCACCTCGGCAAGAAGAACCGGAATGTGGCGAACCGGTCCGCCACCGGCATCAGTTGAACCTCCGCCAGGATTCGCCGCCATTCCATGCCCTCGTTTTATCCGGGGTGCCTGCCCGCCGGCCTGCGCCCCCCTCGTGCCTGTGTCTGGGCGGCCTGAAATGCACGCGGCTGCCACAGCTGAAAATGATCCGCCCGACCGACAAAGGCCACCTCGTCCGAGATGCCCGTAAAGTCGCGGATGAAATCCGTGACCATCAGCCGCCCTTCGGCGTCGAGCTTCATGAAGACCCCGCCACCATGAATGAGAAGCGACATCTCGTTCGCATCCGGCGAAAACGGATCCTCCGCAGCAATCTGCCGCTCGAACCTTTCGAGAAGGTCCGGGCCGCCGACGCTGATCGCCGGAAAGACAAAGTCCTGAAAGCAATACAGCTCCTGGACGTTGCGCTGGGCCAAAACGGACCGAAAAGCCGCAGGCACGGAAACCCTGCCCTTGGAATCGATCCTGTTGGTCGCATTTGAAAGGAAGCGGCTCATGACACGAAACATCCGTTTCCGAAAGGGCCCGAACGGAACTCAGCTGCCCGGGACCCTCAAATTCAGGCACAGCTTCGCCAGCCGGATGAACAATACTCCATCCGACGCCTCTGGAGAAAAAGACGCCTTGGCTTTGCGATTGATGGGCGCTTAATGGCCCTCTTGCAGTGCACTTCTGGGATATCATGGGACCATGTGGGCGTCAATGGGAAACGCCCGTCTCGCGATGAGCGCCGTATCTTAAATTCATAAGCCGTTAAGTTTAACAAAGGGTTAGGATTCCGGCCCAAGGAAGCCTCGAAAACGCCGCAGGAAGCCGAGCAGAATACGGCCATCAGCCCCTGAAAACCAAGGGCATAGCAAAAGCTGCCGCTGCCGCGGCGCCACAAGAAATTGATTGCCAGTTGGCCTGTAAGCCGGGTTCTGTATGGCTCCGGCCGAAACCGGAACGTGGCAGCCATTCCTCTGGGACAGCGTTTGCACGCTGCCTCACGCAACCCACCCGGATGACTGGCCTGGAAACCGGCCGGCGGGCTTTCGCCCGCCACGTCATCCCTATTCGGTCTTGCTCCCGGTGGGGTTTACCGTGCCATCTCCGTTGCCGGAGACGCGGTGGGCTCTTACCCCACCCTTTCACCCTTACCTGTCACGACAGGCGGTTTGCTTTCTGTGGCACTTTCCCTAAGGTCACCCTCGCCGGACGTTATCCGGCACCGTATTTCCGTGGAGCCCGGACTTTCCTCACCCTACCGCCTTTCGGCATTGGTAAAGCGCGGCTGCCCGGCCAACTGGCATGGCTCAAATAGTCGAGAGCGCTGCCAATTACCACCGGAAATATCGGTGTCTTACCGGAAAGCGGGTTTGAAATCCGTGCGGTAGCCCTGATCTCCGATTCCGCCTTGAAGCAGCAGCTCGGCCCCGAGACGGCCGATCTCATCCGAACTCTTCGCCGACGTCCCGGCGCAGCCGGTCAGAACGGCTATGTTCGGCGAGGACGTGTAGCCGATCATCGGATAGGCGCTCTTCGTGTGCGACACTGCGCAGGCCGCCGTCGAGACGGACAGCGGTCTCATATCCGGAACAAGTCGACGCGCAATGGCCATGAGATGATCGCGCGCCGACGGGCGGCCGTCGGTCCTGAACCAGGCGCGCAATTCCTTCTCCGTCTCAAGCCGGTAGTCATCGGGGTCGCCGCCGACCTTCAGATAGTACTTCCCATCAGAATAACGGATCGGCGGAAGCAGGTAGATGTCAATATCGGGAGCCTCGAGGATCAGCGACGGCATGGCGCCAAATTCTGCGGCCTGCGCATCGCTGACCTCAAACAGCGTAACCGTGCGACCATGAACCGATATGCCAACAGATTGCGGCAACAGATTCTGACCAATGGAAAAACCGCCCGCGGCCAGCAGCACCTTTTCGGCCGTATAGGTCCGTCCGCCGGAAGTCTCGACTGCGGCAACGCGGCCCTCGTCGCGGATCGCCGTCACGTAATCACGAACGACCGTGGCGCCCGCCTTCTCGGCGATAACTGACTGCGCTTTCACCAGCCGGCGCGGACTGATGTGACCGGCGCCTTTCGCCTGAAAGACGCCCTCGCTCCCTTCTGGCAAGGCGAAGAAGGGAAACGCTGATTTGAGGCCGGGGTCGTCCAGCCGTCTCGTTTCCACCCCGAGTGAGGCAGCGGCGTTCGCCGTCTTGGCGATGTAATCGCTCTTTGTCGGCGCCACGACGACGCAGCCCGCTTCGGTGTAGAACGCAATGCCGCTCTCCGCTTCGATCTCCGGATATCGGGCAATCGAGCGATTGGCGAGGAGCGCCCAATCCCGATCCGGATCGACGGTCCGGGTGATGCGGCCCTCGTCATAATGGCTGGCGAAAACGCCTTCATGCGCCTTGCGGTTTTCCGGCTCGTCGGGACCGATGACGGCCACGCCGTCCGTCTGCTTCGCGAGATGCTTCGCGGCCGCCGCCCCCATCATGCCCCGTCCGACGACGATATATTTGAAATCCGCTGCCATGAATGCCTCTTTGCCTTACCGGAAGACCGGCGTCAGTTCCTCGCCGAAGTCGCTTTCACCGAGACCGCCCTCGCAGATCAGCACGGCACCAAGACGCCCGAGCTCGTCCGACGATTTTGCGGCGACGAAATTGCCCCCGGTCAGGACTGCGATCCGCGGTGAATCCGTAAAGCCGGCATAGGGATAGCCATCCCTCGTGTAGGTCGCAACGCAGGGCGCCGAGGTAACCGGGGAGGACTTAAGCCCCGGCATGATGGTCGAGGCAATCGCCGCCAGATGCTCCCGCTCGGCCTTGTCGCCGTCGGCGCGGAACCATTCGCTTGCCGCCGCCAGCGTGTCGAACACACGGCTTTCCGTATCGCCGCCGAGTTTGAGGTAGGCCTTGCCATCGGGATAGCGTACCGGCGGCAGGATATAGACATGATCCTCCTCACGGTCGCCGAAAACGATCGTCGACGGCATGGCGCCGAAGATCTCCATCTCGCTTGCACCGAGTTCATAAAAGGCGACCGTCCGCGCCGAGACTCGGATGTCGACCGTGCGCGGCAGGAGATTATTGAAATTGCTGAAACCGCCGGCGGCGACGAGCACCTTCTCCGCCGTGTAGCGCACGCTGCCAGCGGTCACCTCCACATGCGAGCCTGCATCGCGAACCGCAGTTGCCGTTGCATCGATCAACCTGACGCCGCCTCTCTCTGCAAGAAGAGCCTGGGCGCGGACGAGCGCGCGCGGGTTGATATGCCCTGCCCTGCGGCTCTCCAGGTAGCCGTGAAAGGTGAGGTTGAACGCAAATTGCGGGAAGCGCCGCGAAAGCTCGTCCGGCGGCAGCGATTTGACGGGGAGTTGCATCTCATCCGCCACATCGAGCGCGCGACCGAGATAGCTCTCACCGCGGACCGCAGGCGGTCCGGCAAAGAGGCATCCCGCCTCCGTGTAGAAACGTATGCCGCTTTCGACCTCGATCTCCGCGTAGCGGTCGAGCGAACGGGCCGCCAGCGTCGCCCAAACGACATCATCGTCGAAGGTTCGGGTGATGCGCGCTTCGTCGTAATGGCTGGCGAAGACGCCATGATGGCTTTTCCGATCCGCCGGCTCACCCGGCCCGATCAGCGCAATACCATCCGACATGCCGGCGAGATGGCGGGCCGCCGCCGCACCCATCATGCCACGCCCAAGAATGATCGTCTTGAAATCAGCCGCCATGTCTCACCTCGCTTTCGAGGTCAGATAACACGGCGGTTAGCTTGATTCATACTCTTAAGTCGGGTTCGAAATCGATGCCGTTTCAGCCACTTCTGCCGCGCCTTGCATGAGCGCCAGCACCTTGCCGCAATAGGCCTTGGAAACCGGGTTCATGCGCTTCGCCGCATGGCCCGCGTTGTATTTAAGGATCGTCCCGCAGGTTTCCCCGCCGCCGAGCTCATGAGCCCCCGCTAGGTATTTCATGCCGTATTTGATGTTCGTCTCCGGATCGAAAAGGTCCTTCTTGGTACCTGTGTAACCCATCATGCGCGCCGTCGCAGGCTTGATCTGCATCAGCCCGACCTCACCCGCGCTGCCGAGTGCATCCGGATCGAAATTGCTTTCGACGCGAACGACGGCCCGAGCAAGCTCGACGGGGACGTCATATTCCTTTGCGTATTTGACGATCAAAATGGAATATTTGAGGGTCTCGAAATCCGGGATTGCATAACCGCTCTGGCGATCGACGGTCTTGAAGTTCACCGTCAGGGTTTCATCCTTAGTCTTGTTTCCCGTATCGTCAGCAAAAGCGCAGCCATACCCTATCAGCAACGCGCTCGCGCACGCCGCCGCACCAATAAGCATATCTCTCATCTAGTCTAATTACTCCGGCCCAAAGAATAGCTGGATCGCGCGCGGCGCAGTCGTCCGGTTACACGTCCCAAGAACTGGAAACATGCCGCAGCAATTCTCATCGTTTCATTTGACGCCCGCGGTTACACACAAAAAACCGGACGAGCCCCGCTCAGTGACTGAGGTTAGACCATCGTAATGAGGAGATAATTTGGAAAGGATGTGGCAGCGCGCCTGTCAATGCATTTTTGGAAAAAAAGTTGCTCGGAACGTCACACGGATGTCACGAATACCGCGACAGCGTCGCAAGCAGACGATGCAGCGTGTCGATCGTCGAAAAATCGGCAATTCCATCGACCCGTTCCTGCCGGAAATGCCGCTGGAAAGCTTCTACGTCACCGGCGGTCTTGTCGCTGAATTCGCCCGTGATTTCCGTAGCATAACCGTAGAGGGACAGCATGGACTGCAGCGCCTCGATCGGCTGGCCGCGGTCACCGCGCTGGAAGAAGCGGCCGCCGGTGATCGGTGCCGGCTCGACCCAGTGCCCTACGCCTGATCTATGCAATTCGCCCCAAGGAAATTTTTCGCCCGGATCAACCTTGCGAACCGGCGCAATATCTGAGTGTCCGAGCACCAATTCCGACTTAATCGACCAACGTTCAACACAATCGCGACACAATTCTATGACTGCCGCAATCTGTTTTTCGGGAAAATCCGGCAGCCCGCCGGGATGTCCGGCATTGGCGATTTCAATGCCGATGGACCGGGAGTTGATATCGCCCTCACCGCGCCAGCTGCTCTTGCCCGCATGCCACGCCCGCCGTTCCTCCGGCACGAGCTGAACGACATCGCCGCTCTCATGCACGAAATAGTGGCTGGAGACCTGGCTCTCGTCGCGACAGAGCCAGGCAAGCGCCTCTTGGTGAGAGGACATGCCTGTGTAATGAAGGATGATCATATCCGGCTTGCGACCGCCGGCGCGCTCGCCATGGTTCGGCGACGGCTGCACGGAAGCCTTGCGGTAATCGGCCGCGAATGTGGTCATGCGGCGCGACGTTCCTTCTCGATCGTCGCATAGGCGTCATTGAGGGCAGCCATGCGCTCGTTGGCGATCGCATGGAACTCTTTGGGTACGCCCCGCGAAATCAGCCGGTCGGGATGGTTCTCGCTGACCAGGACGTGATAGCGGCGGCGGATCGTCGGAAAGTCGTCGGAAGGCAGAACACCGAGAACCTTGTAGGGGTCGCGGCCAATCGAAACATGGCGCGCAGCGATCTGCTCGAAACGCTCGTCGCTCATCTCGAAGATCTGGCCGATGTGGCGAAGGAAATTCATCTCCTTTTCATGCACCAGTCCATCCGCCTTGGCGATGTGGAAGAGGCCGTCGAGCACATCTTCCAGTACCGAGCAATTGGCAGCGCAGCTGATGCAGAGCGAAGACAGCTTGGCGGCATAGGCTTCGTAACCAGCGATATCCTGACGCGCAAGATTGTAGAGTCGCGCGACGTTCTTCGCCTGGTCCTGCGGAAATTCAAAGATATCCTGGAAAGCCTGGACTTCCTTCTCGCTGACGATGCCGTCCGCCTTGGCCATCTTCGCGGAAAGCGCGATGATGGCAACAGAGATCGCCACCTTGCGGCGGGTCTCCGGATCACCCTCAAAAACGGTGCGGACAGCCTCGACCACCGCCGAGAGCACGTTGCCCGCAGCACTACCGATGGCATTCAGCAATCTTTCCCAGAAGGACATCAAAGTCTCTCGCATCGCAACATGTAAGAGACAGGTTGATCAAATAATCGAAGCCTTTGCAAGGCAGCCATTGGTCGCACTATCGAAAACACTTTTCACAATCCGGTAACAGTCGTGGTTCTTAGATGCGGCGCACCTCAAGCGTTCGTTGTTAGACTCGGCGACACCTTGTAGATTGCGACGACATCTCGGAGATTAGAAACATGGCGCTCAAGCGGATGGACAACGTAGGAATCGTCGTCGAAGACCTCGAGGGGACGATTGATTTCTTTCGCGAACTCGGCCTCGATCTCGAAGGACGGGCCACGATCGAAGGAGAATGGGCCGGACGTGTCACGGGACTGGGCGATCAGCGTGTCGAGATTGCCATGATGCGCACACCGGACGGCCACAACCGGCTCGAGCTTTCCCGCTTCCTCACGCCTGATGTCGTCGCAGATCACCGGAACGCCCCGGTCAACGCCCTGGGCTACCTCCGCGCCATGTTCACCGTGGACGACATCGACGACACGCTTGAAAGGCTCCGCGCGCGCGGCGCGCAGCTCGTAGGCGAAGTAGTCCAGTATAAAGACGCGTATCGGCTCTGCTACATCCGTGTGCCTGAAGGGCTTCTCATCGGACTCGCCCAAGAACTCAGCTGAGGACAAATGGTCGCCATGGACGGTCTTCTGCTCCGACGTATCAGCCACTGACGTTCTCAAACGGACTCTTAGACGTGATCGGCGATCGGGTGCCCCGATCGGGCCTCTCACCCCACGCTACGCTCTGCCCGCATACGATTTCCACAGCGGCTCTCCGGCCCGCATCCAAGCTTGAAACGATTAGATGAGCGCCCGAGGCGAAGCCCGCCTCTTTTTCGTAAATTCTTTACTTTACAGCGTTCTTTTCGTGCCGCATCCATGCGAGAGGTAAGCACATCCGAACGCTCAAGGAGGGAAAAATGGCCAAACAGAAAGTAGCAATGCTGACCGCCGGAGGCCTGGCGCCCTGTCTTTCTTCTGCCGTCGGCGGCCTGATCGAACGCTACACTGATGTCGCCCCCGATCTCGAAATCATTGCCTATAAATCGGGCTATCAGGGCGTGCTTCTTGGCGATAGCGTCGTGATCAGCAAGGAGATGCGCGAAAAGGCTCCGCTTCTCCATCGCTTTGGCGGCTCACCGATCGGCAACAGCCGGGTTAAGCTCACGAACGCCGCCGACTGCGTCAAGCGCGGTTTGGTCAAGGAGGGCGAAAATCCGTTGCGTGTGGCGGCAGAGCGCCTTGCCAATGACGGCGTGACCATCCTTCACACCATCGGCGGCGACGACACCAACACGACAGCCGCCGATCTGGCCGCCTATCTCGCCGCCAACAACTATAACCTCACCGTCGTCGGCTTGCCGAAGACGGTCGACAACGATGTCGTGCCGATCCGCCAGTCTCTGGGCGCCTGGACGGCTGCCGAAGTCGGCGCGCATTTCTTCGACAATGTCAGCAATGAGCAGAGTGCAGCACCGCGCACACTTGTCATCCATGAGGTCATGGGCCGTCACTGCGGCTGGCTGACGGCGGCAACCGCCCGCGCCTATTTGAGCCGCACGAAGAACTATGAATATGTCGACGGGCTGATGATGAATGCCGGTCTGAAGAGCATTGATGCCGTCTACCTGCCTGAGATGGCCTTTGACCTGCAGGCCGAGGCCGAACGCCTCAAGGAGATCATGGACAGGACCGGTCACGCGACCGTCTTCGTCTCGGAAGGTGCCTGCCTCGATGCCATTGTCGCCGAGCGGGAAGCCGCCGGCGACACCATCAAGCGTGATGCCTTCGGACATGTGAAGATCGACACGATCAACGTCGGCGGCTGGTTCCAGAAGCAGTTCGCCAACCTGCTCAATGCCGAGCGCTCGCTGGTTCAGAAATCCGGCTATTTTGCCCGCTCGGCGGCCGCCAATGCCGACGACCTTCGTCTCATCCAGAGCATGGTCGACCTGGCCGTCGAAAGCGCGCTCAACAAGGTCTCCGGCGTCACGGGTCACGACGAAGCGCAAAACGGCAAACTCCGGACCATCGAATTTCCGCGTATCAAGGGCGGCAAGCCCTTCGACCTCTCGACCAAATGGTTCGCCGAAGTGATGGAAACGGTGGGGCAAAAATACCAGGAAGTATGATTGACGCAGGGCGACTATGGTGTCTTTGCTTAGTTCCTAAGGAACAGGAGGAGATTCCATGTCGCTCGAAGCCTGGCTCGCTTTCGCCGCTGCATCCGCCATCATGCTGGCCATTCCGGGACCGACGATCCTGCTCGTCGTGTCCTACGCGCTTGGCCATGGGCGCAAGACGGCGCTGGCGACTGTCAGCGGCGTGGCGCTCGGCGACTTCACCGCGATGACGGCTTCCCTCTTCGGACTGGGCGCGCTCCTGGCTGCATCGGCAACGCTTTTCACGGTGCTGAAGTGGATCGGCGGTGCGTACCTCATCTACCTCGGTATCAAGCTCTGGCGCTCGCCGATCATCACCGAACCGGTCGCTGACAACGACAACCTGCCGGATCAAAAGTCACTGAAGATCTTCCTGCACGCCTATATCGTGACGGCGCTCAATCCGAAGAGCATCGTTTTCTTCGTCGCCTTCGTTCCGCAGTTCCTCAATCCTGCGAATCCCTTCTTCGAACAGATGCTCGTCATGGAGCTGACCTTCCTCATTCTCGCGACGATCAATGCTTCCTGCTATGCGCTTCTTGCGAATGCCGCGCGCGGCCTGATCCGCAAGGCAAGCGTGCAGCGCACGGTCAACCGTACCGGTGGAACGCTGCTCATCGCCGCCGGCGCCGTGACCGCGGGCTATCGCCGCATCGCCGCCTGAGGCTGGGTGGGTTGCGACACAACCACGAATAAGTTAATGGAAAAATCAGGGCTTAGGTTTTCAGTAACTTAATCGCTGCCAGGGCGGCGCGAATCGCGAAAGTGACAGAATGGTAGCGAAGGGGTTATCCGTCCTGATAGGCGGCCTTGTCTTGACGATGCTGGGCGGCGTTGCGGGATGCTCGACCGTCGAATACACGTCCCTGGCGGAATTGACCGCCGTGCAGACCGTTGTTCCGACCCCCAAGCCCGGCGAAGATGCAATGATGATGGCAGCGGTACCGGCCGCTGACGGCACCAGCCAGCCCGCAGACGCATTCGCCGCGGCCAGCCCGCAGGCAACACCGGCCCTCACCGCCGACGCGATGACTATGCCTGGGACGGAAGCTCTTGCCGATCCCGCCATGCAACAGATGGCGGCCGCGGCAACCCAGATCCCGCTGACGCCGGAAATGACGGCGATCCAGTCGGTCGTGCCCACGCCGCGCCCGGGCACTCCGCCCTCGCCATCGACCCAGCTTGCCTTCGCGGCGACGACGCCGCAGAGTGGCGCTCTGGCCGCCATTGCTTCCATTGGCGCGACGCAGCGCTCGATGTCGGACTTCACGTTCGACGAGTCCGCCCCGATGGATCCGCCGGCCGCGCCGCCGATGTTCAGCGACAGCGACGTCGACACCGCTCCCACCGTTGAAAAAAGCTTTATCAGCAAGCTGATCAGCAAGTACTCGAAGCTCTACGAAGTCCCTGAATCGCTGATCCATCGCGTCGTGCATCGGGAAAGCCGTTACAATCCCAACGCCTACAACAAGCGCGGTTATTTCGGCCTGATGCAGATCAAGTACAACACGGCGAAATCGATGGGCTATGACGGCCAGCCCAACGGCCTGCTCGATGCCGAAACCAACATCAAATATGCCGCGAAATATCTGCGCGGCGCATGGCTCGTTTCGAACAGCAATGAAGAAGACGCCGTCAAGCTCTATGCCCGCGGCTACTACTACGATGCAAAACGCAAGGGCATGACGGACATCGCCCAGGGCACCTACTAAAAACCACCCCGCCTGTAATGCCTAGTCAACTGGCCGGCAGCGCGGCCAGCACCTGTTTCAGCAGCACCTGCGGCTTGTAGCCTAGCGAGCTTGGCGTCAGCCCCATCCGGACAAACACGAGATTGGCGGAAGGCACGATTGCCATGCTCTGCCCGTCGTGCCCTTCCAGCCAGAATGTATCTTCCGGCAGCCCGGCCTCGGTGCTCGTATCGCCGCCCGGGGCAGCGAGCCATGCCTGGCCCTGAGTATATGTGCCGCCCGACGACCGGGTCGGCGTGCGCATGAAGCCGACGAATCCTTCCGGCAACAGCCGCTGGCCGTTCCAGACGCCGTCCTGCAGCAGAAACTGTCCAAAACGCGCCCAGTCATGCGCCGTCGCGTAGAGATACGAACTGCCGACAAAGGTGCCCCGAGCATCAGCTTCGAGAACCGCGCTCGACATACCGAGCGGTCTGAAAAGCGCGTCAGTCGGATAGGCAAGCGCCTTCTGCTGGCCGCCGATCCAATCCATCCATATCCGCGACAACAGGACCGATGTGCCGCTCGAATAGCGGAAACGCTCTTCCGGCTCCGCCTCCAATGGCGCATTGGCGGGAAGCGTAACCATGTCGGGGTCGAGATAGAGCATACGCGTTACATCCGCGACGCTGCCGTAATTCTCATTGAAGGCAAGACCGCTCTCCATCCCCAGCAGGTCACGGAGCTTGATGCGTGACCGCTCATCGTCCTTCCACTCCGGCAACAGGCTGGTCGTTTCGAAATTGCCCTTTCCTTCGTACATCGCGCGACCGACGAGCGCCGCGTTGACGGTCTTGGTCATCGACCAGCCGAGCAGCGGCGTCTTTGCGCTGAACCCTTCGCCATAGCGTTCCGCGACGATCCGGCCATTGTGAACGACGACGATCGCGCGCATCTGCGGACCGGCGAGCGCCTCGTTCGCCAACAAAGACGCCAGTTCTCCATCATTGGCGGCGGCAACGCCCTCGCCTTCCGGCCACAGGGCGGTGTTCTCCTCGGCAGGCGGAACTGGATCCAAGGGCGTGGCTTTGGCGGCAGCCTCGAAATCGCCGTCAGGCACGCTCGTGCAGCCGAAAACCCCGCGATAGAGAGCATAGCTGGGTGCAAAGAGACCAAGGATGCGCGCCGTCACACGCCCCTGCTCGCGATCGACCGAAACGCGTATCAGGCGCAACAGCGGATTGCCGGGCGCTTGCACATCGTTATTGAGGACTGCCTGCGGATCCCGTCCTGCCATGAACACGTTCGAGCAGACGATCTTTGCTGCATAGCCGTCACCGACGCGCAGGAGCTCCGGTGGCCGAACATAAAGCCAGATCGCCCCACCAGCCACGATGGCGACGATGGTTGCAGTGAGCGCCTTCAGGGTACGCCGAATAGGTCGCATATCATTCCCTCCACGAACGGAGAGAAGCAGGAAACGCTTTCACAAAAAAGAGCATGACGACGTAAACGGCGTTTCGTGACAGTCAATTCCTGTAGAAAGCCTACCCACAGTCTGCGTCATCAAACTGTAGCAGGGACGCGCTACACGCCCTGAACGCTAAAAGGGTGACAGACTCATATGACGGAATTTGCACCGGATACCGGCTTCCGCAAGAACCGGAAACTCAAGGACGCTCTTCTCCGCCACAAGGCATTTTCCAAGGACGGCTTTTCGGAACGGCTTTTCGGCCTGCTCTTTTCCGGCCTCGTCTATCCGCAGATCTGGGAAGATCCGGACCTCGACATGCAGGCCATGGAACTGCAGCCGCACCATCGCATCGTCACGATCGGCTCGGGCGGCTGCAACATGCTTGCCTATCTTTCCAAGGCACCCGCCTCCATCGACGTGGTCGATCTCAACCCGCATCACATCGCGCTGAACCGCCTGAAGCTTGCCGCCTTCCGGCATCTTCCGAGCCATGCCGATCTCGTCCGCTTCCTCGCCATGCCCAACGAGCGCTCGAACAGCCATGCGTTCGACCGCTTTCTCTCGCCTAGCCTCGACGAAGCGACGCGCTCTTATTGGAACGGCCGCAAGTTCGGTCGCCGCCGCATCACCGTCTTCGACCGCAACATCTATGAAACCGGCCTGCTCGGCCGCTTCATCGGCGCGGCCCATCTGCTCGCCCGCCTGCACGGCGTCGATCTCCGGCAAATGACGAAAACCGGTTCGATCCGCGAACAGCGGCAATTCTTCGACGAGCAGGTTGCGCCGCTCTTCGAAAAACCCGTCGTGCGCTGGATCACTGGACGTAAGAGCTCCCTTTTCGGGCTCGGTATCCCGCCGCAGCAATATGACGAACTTGCGAGCCTCGCCGCCGATCAGTCGATCGCGCCGGTGCTGAAGCATCGCCTCGAAAAGCTCGCCTGCCATTTCCCGATGCGCGAGAACTATTTCGCCTGGCAAGCCTTCGGCCGCCGTTACGCGGCTGCAGACGAAGGCCCGCTTCCGACTTACCTGAAGCCGGAGCACTACGAAGTGATCCGCGCCAACGTCGATCGCGTCAATGTCCACCATGCAAGCTTCACCGAGCTTCTCGCCGGCGAGCCGGCCGCCTCCCGCGACCGCTATGTCCTGCTCGACGCGCAGGACTGGATGACCGATCAGCAGTTGAACGATCTGTGGGCGGAGATCAGCCGCACAGCCCGCCCCGGCGCCCGCGTCATTTTCCGGACGGCTGCCGAAAAGAGCGTCATCGAAGGCCGCCTTTCTGCGGCGATCCGCGACCAGTGGGAATATTTCGAGGAGAAGTCCCGCGATATGACCGTGCTCGACCGCTCGGCGATCTATGGCGGCTTCCACATCTACGGGAAGAAGGCGTGACCGAGATCCGCACCATCGTGGAGAGCAAAGCAGAAAGACATGCCAATCTGATGGATGGCATGTATCGCTACCAGCGCCACGTGTATGATCTGACCCGCAAATACTACCTGCTCGGCCGCGACCGGACGATCCGTCATCTGGATGTTCCGGAAGGCGGTACGCTGCTGGAAGTCGGCTGCGGGACCGGCCGCAATCTGGCGCTCGCACATCGTCACTTTCCCCGCGCCAAGCTCTACGGCCTCGACATTTCGCAGGAAATGTTGATCTCGGCGCGCAAGACCTTCGCCACGAAAGCCACGATTCCTGACTTTCGGGTATCCGATGCCACGGCGTTCACGCCGCGAGAATTCGGGCTCGGCGGTTTCGACCGCATCCTGATTTCCTATGCGCTTTCGATGATTCCCGATTGGCAACGCGCGGTCGATGCCGCAATCGCCGCATTGAACCCGGGAGGACAGTTGCACATCGTCGATTTCGGCCAGCAGGAGGATTTGCCGCGCTGGTTCCGGACGATGCTGAAGGCATGGCTTGGAAAATTTCATGTCACGCCACGAGCCGATTTGCGCGAAGTTCTGGAAGCGCAAGCTCATGAAAATAAGGCGAGATTGTCGTTCGAGCAGATCGGCCGGGGCTACGCCTGGCGGGCGTCTATTGTCTCCGAGCGTTCATAATTAGCTTGAAACTAACCGATTTTTTACGTTGATATGCTGGAATGAGGGGGATTCCTCTACTGAAACTCGTCATTCGAAGGTCAGACTGTGGGGCAAGCAGATCACTCGGCTCACGACGGGACATCCATGCGCCGGCTTTTGTTATGCGTCCTGCCTTTGGCGTTGATGCTCGCCGGTTGTACGTCAGCGGGATATGATTATCTCGATACAGCATCCGTAAAGCCGCAGACCCGTTTCAAGGATTCCGACCCGCAGGATTTCGGGGCCAACCACCCGAACCGGAACGAAATCCACGGCATCGACATCTCCAAGTGGCAGGGCGATATCGACTGGCAGACCGTGAAGAATTCCGGCGTCGCGTTTGCCTTCATCAAGGCAACCGAAGGCAAGGATAGGTTCGACCCGCGCTTCAACGAATACTGGCAGCGTGCCCGCGCTGTCGGAATCCCGCATGCCCCCTATCACTTCTACTATTTCTGCTCGTCCGCCGACGAGCAGGCCGACTGGTTCATCCAGAACGTCCCGCGGGAATCGATGCGGCTGCCGCCGGTCCTGGACGTCGAGTGGAACGGCGAATCGCCGACCTGCCGTTTCCGGCCCGATCCCGCAACGGTTCGGGCTCAGATGCAGCGCTTCATGGACCGCCTGGAAGCCTATTACGGCAAGCGGCCGATCATCTATACGTCAGTCGATTTTCACCGCGACAATCTCGCGGGCTATTTTCAAGACTATCACTTCTGGGTGCGGTCCACCGCCAAGCATCCGGAAGTCACCTATGCCGGACGCCGCTGGGCTTTCTGGCAATACACTTCGACCGGCGTGATCCCCGGCATCAAGGGGCCTGCGGACATCAACGTGTTTGCCGGTTCTGCCAAGAACTGGACCAATTGGGTCGCAACCGTCTCCAAGGACCGAAATTCGTAGCAACGTCCGCTGATCTTTCTTGCTTCCGTCACATTCATCTGTGAAAGAGCGAGACATTTCTTTCGGATATAAGGACGACCCAATGCACCGCTCGCTCGCAAGCCGCTCTGCACTTGCTCTTTTGTTTGCAGTCACCTCAGCCGCCACAGCGTTTGCTCAGGAGCAGGCAATGGCTCCGGCGGCGTCCGCTGCCCCGTCCGCGGCGCCTCAGGCTCCTGCCGTGGCTTGTGGCGGTGATCTCTCCGAGTTTCTGGCTGGCGTGAAGGCAGATGCCGTTGCCGCCGGCGCCTCTGCCGAAGCAGCCGACAAGGCGCTCGCCGGCGCACAGATCGATCCGAAGGTCCTCAGCCGCGATCGTGCGCAGGGCGTCTTCAAGCAGACATTCCTTGAATTCTCGCAGCGTACCGTCAGCCAGGCCCGCCTCGATATCGGCCGCCAGAAGATCAAGCAGTTCGCCGATGTCTTCGCCAAGGCCGAGCAGGATTATGGCGTTCCGGCAGGCGTCATTACCGCTTTCTGGGCAATGGAAACGGACTTCGGCGCCGTGCAGGGCGATTTCAACACGCGCAACGCCCTTGTCACGCTGGCACATGACTGCCGCCGCCCCGAACTTTTCCGCCCGCAGCTGATCGCGCTGGTCGAAATGGTCCAGCACGGCGACCTCGACCCGGCGACCAATACCGGCGCATGGGCAGGCGAGATCGGCCAGGTGCAGATGCTACCGCGCGATATCGTCGCTTACGGCATGGATGGAGACGGCGACGGCCACGTACGCCTGAAGCAGAGCGGCCCGGACGCGATCCTGACCGCTGCGAAGTTCATCCAGCATCTGGGTTTCGAACGCGGCCAGCCGTGGCTGCAGGAAGTCACCCTGCCCGACGATCTTCCTTGGGAAAAGTCGGGTCTCGGAGGCAGCATGACGGCGGGCGAATGGTTCGCCCTCGACGTCAAGCCGCGCGACGGCAACACCAGCTTCGGCAATCTGGAGGGCGCCCTCGTTCTCCCGCAGGGCCGCCACGGGCCGGCCTTCATCGCCTATCCCAATTTCAAGATTTATCTCGAGTGGAACAAGTCCTTCATCTACACGACGTCGGCCGCCTACTTCGCCACCCGCTTTGAGGGCGCGCAGCCTTACCTCAAGGGGACCCCGGAACAAGGCCTGGCGAATGACCAGATGAAAGAGTTGCAGACCAAGCTGCAGTCCAAGGGCTATGACGTCGGCGAGATCGACGGCATCCTGGGCTCCGGCACGCGTGTGGCGATCCAGAAGGAGCAACAGCGTCTCGGAATGCCGGCCGACGGCTGGGCGACACTCGGGCTGCTGGACGCCCTCTAAGCAGCCCGCAATTTCGCGAAGCAGCCAATTTCGACCGCGTCCCGGCAAAGCCGGGGCGCGATTTCATTTTTTGCCGTAATGTCAATAGTTTCCGGCCATGCCTTGATGTTGCCGCTAGCGTTAACGGCCGGTCGCCAATTTTAACGCGCGGTTAAATTGCGTGAAAAAAATTTCATCGTGATTTAGCAGCTAATTCCAAATGGTTAGCTCATGGCTAGCCGCTTTATTCACAAGCTGCCGCTGCGTTGCAGCATGGAAATCGCTTCCCAGCCGACACAATTCAGACATATTATGCCGCCGTTAACGCGAGGAGGCAGACATGGGTATCACACGATCCTTGAATGTCCTGTTGGTTAGTGCAGCGTTCGCGTTCGTCTTGTCCATGCTCTTTATTTGAGACGTAGACGAACCCCATGACTGAAATACCAGGCTCCTAAGAGGCTAACAGTTCAACCAATTGAAAGCGCATGCCGGCCGCCCGGCATGCGCTTTCTTATTGGGTACGAGGTTAGCCCTCAGGCAGCCGCACCGGCCCTCTTCGCGCCTTCCCGCTCGAGGCCGAGGTTACCAAGCACAGCGGAGACAAGCGGCGAGCGGTTCATGGTATAAAGATGAAATTCGTGCAGGCCACGGCGAACGAGATCCTCGATCTGTTCGACGGCGACATCTGCCGCAACCTTCAGCCGTTCTTCCACCTTGTCGTCGAGACCGGCAAAGCGCTCATCGAGAACAGCCGGGATGACCGTGCCGCAAGCGCTGGCAAAACGCTTCAGTTGCGTCAGGTTCTGGATCGGCATAATACCCGGCACGATCGGGATCTTGATACCCGCGGCCCGCACCTTCTCCAGATAACGCTCGAAACTATCGTTGTCGAAGAAGAACTGCGTCAGCGCGCGATCGGCGCCATTGTCAGCCTTGCGCTTCAGCATGTCGATATCGGCCGCCACATCCTTGCTCTCCGGATGCTTTTCCGGATAGGCGGCAACCGAAATCTCGAAATCGCCCATCTCGCGAAGACCGGCGACAAGGGCGGCCGCGTTGGCGTAGCCGCCCGGATGCGGCTGATAGGGAGCTCCCGCCCCGCCCGGCGCATCGCCGCGCAGCGCCACGAAGTGCTTCACGCCGGCCTTGCGGAAATTGTCGATCACCTGATGCGTCTCGTCCTTCGTGGCACCGACGCATGTGAGGTGCGATGCCGTCGCAAGGGGCGTCTCGTTGAGGAACCGTGTGACCGCAGTCAGTGTCGGCGCCTTCGTCGTGCCGCCAGCACCATAGGTTACCGAGACGAAGTCCGGGTTCCAGTCCTGCAGCTCGGCCACGGCATTCCAGAGCTGACCTTCCATTTCCTCCGATTTCGGCGGGAAGAACTCGAAGGAAATGCCGATATTGCGGCGGTTACCGGTTTTCAAAGCCATTTTATATCTCTCCGGCCAATACTGTTTCTGCGCCCTCGGATGCAATGAGGCGCCTCGGATCGCGCGCAAGCCAGATGGTGACAGTAAGCCCCTTCTCGCCCTGCAGACCCGGATGAAGATCGACGGTCTGCTCCACGTCGAGCCCCGCCTTGTGCAACCAGTCGGACATGGCCTGGTGCGAGAAACCGAGGCGAACATGCGCGTGCTCGTCGCGAAGATACTCGAGCCCGTGCGGCGCGAGGTCGATGACCATCAGACGTCCGCCGGGCGCGAGCATTCGGGCTGCCTCGGCGATCGCGACTTCCGGCTGATCGAGGAAGTGCAAAACCTGATGGATGGTGACAAGATCGAAGTCCTGTCCCTCGAAGGGCAGGTTCAGAATGTCGGCATGCCGCACCGACGCCTTGGTGATCCGGGCCTTGTCGAGATTGGCGCGGGCAACGCTCAGCATGTCGCGGCTGGCATCGACCCCGATCGCGCGGCGATAGACCCCGGACAGCAGTTCCAGCATGCGGCCGGTCCCCGTGCCGAGATCGAGCAGCGAGTAGACAGGCTGATTGCCAAGCAATTTGATGACGGCGGCATCTACCTCCTCGTCGGCGGCATGCAGTCGGCGAAGCTCGTCCCACTCGGCGGCGTTACGGCTGAAATAGGCTTGCGCCCGCTCGGCCCGCTGACGCTTCACCGTAGCAAAGCGCTCGCCGTCGCGCAGAATGACCGGATCGTTCTCGGATGCATGCGCCAGGAGCACGCGCACCAGCGCCGCCGCCCTGCCGTCCTGCCTCAGCCGGAAATAGGCCCAGGCGCCCTCCTGATAGCGGTCGATCAGTTCCGCCTCGCCAAGCAGCTTGAGATGCCGCGAAATGCGGGGCTGCGACTGGCCGAGAATTTCGGTAAGATCGGTCACCGTCAGGTCGCCTCCGGCGAGAAGCGCCAGAAGGCGAAGACGAGTGGGTTCGCCGGCCGCCTTCAAGACGTCCACCAGCGCATCCAATCCCAGTCTGACAAACTCAGCCATAGTCGACCCAATCAACATATAAAGATATCTTTATGTGATTTGCGAAGGGCTGGCAAGCAAGAATCCGCTCTGTTCACGAAATTCGCTAATCCAAAAACGACCGGCTGAAACAGCAAAAGCCCCGGCGTCTGCCGGGGCTTTCGATGTAAAAGGGATAGAGAGATCAGCGCGTCAGGCGCTTGTAGGTCACCCGATGCGGGTTGATCGAGTCGACGCCGAGGCGGCGCATCTTGTCCTTTTCGTAATCCTCGAAGTTGCCCTCGAACCATTCCACATGGCTGTCGCCTTCGAAGGCGAGGATATGGGTCGCCAGGCGATCGAGGAACATACGGTCGTGGCTGATGATGACGGCGCAACCGGCGAAGTTTTCGAGCGCGTCTTCGAGAGCCGCCAGCGTTTCCGTATCGAGGTCGTTCGTGGGCTCGTCGAGCAGAAGCACGTTGCCGCCGGCCTTCAGCATCTTGGCGAGATGCACGCGGTTGCGCTGGCCACCCGACAAGTTGCCGACCTTCTGCTGCTGGTCGCCGCCCTTGAAATTGAAGGCGCCGCAATAGGCGCGCGAATTCATCTCGTACTTGCCGAGCTTGATGATGTCGTTGCCGCCGGAAATCTCTTCCCAGACGGTCTTGCCGCCGTCGAGCGAATCGCGGCTCTGGTCGACGTAGCCGAGATGCACGGTATCGCCAATGCGGACGTTGCCGGAATCTGGCGTTTCCTGGCCGGTGATCAATCGGAACAGCGTCGTCTTGCCGGCGCCGTTCGGGCCGATGACGCCAACAATGCCACCCGGCGGCAGCTTGAAGGTGAGGTCTTCGAAGAGGACGCGGTCGCCATAGGTCTTGGAAATGTTCTCCACCTCGATGACCACCTGCCCCAGGCGTTCGCCGATCGGGATGATGATCTGCGCGTCGCCGGGACGGCGATCCTCGGCCGCCGCGACAAGTTCGTCATAGGCGCGTATCCGCGCCTTCGACTTGGCCTGGCGCGCCTTCGGGCTGGCGGAAATCCATTCCTGTTCGCGGGAGATCGCCTTCTGGCGGGAGGCTTCTTCGCGGCCTTCCTGCGCCATGCGCTTCGCCTTCGCCTGGAGGTAGGCCGTATAGTTGCCTTCGTAGGGAATGCCGCGGCCGCGGTCGAGTTCGAGGATCCAGCCGGTGACATTGTCCAGGAAGTAGCGGTCGTGGGTGACCATCAGGATGGCGCCCGGATATTCGCGCAGGTGCTTTTCGAGCCAGGCGATCGTCTCGGCGTCGAGATGGTTGGTCGGTTCGTCGAGCAGCAGCAAGTCCGGCTGGGCAAGCAGCAGGCGGCAGAGAGCCACGCGGCGCTTTTCACCGCCCGAAAGATTGTCGACCGGCGCATCGCCTGGCGGGCAGCGCAGCGCGTCCATGGCCATTTCGACTTGGCTCTCGAGGTCCCAGAGGTTCTGGCTGTCGATGACATCCTGCAGCTTGGCGCCCTCTTCGGCCGTCTCGTCGGAATAGTTCATCATCAGCTCGTTGTAGCGATCGAGGATCGCCTTCTTGTCGGCGACACCTTCCATCACATTGCCCATCACGTCCTTGGACGGATCGAGCTGCGGCTCCTGCGCCAGATAGCCGAGCGTTGCGCCTTCGGCGATCCAAGCCTCGCCCGTCCATTCCTTGTCGAGGCCCGCCATTATCTTGAGCACGGTGGACTTACCGGCGCCGTTCGGGCCGAGGATGCCGATCTTTGCATCGGGGTAGAAAGAAAGGTGGATGTTTTCCAGCACCTTCTTGTTGCCATAGGCCTTGTTGAGGCCGGCCATGTGATAGATGAACTGACGTGCCATTATGCGCTGCTCCGGGCGGAAACTTGAAAACCGTGGCCGCTATGTAGGCGAAAGCCGGCGCCCGGGCAACGCCGAAACCGGCTTCTCTCGGCATTAACGGCAGTCTTTTCCGTCAGAACCCCGCGGCGTCAACGACGCCTTGATCGCACCCAAAGGAGGTGTGGCCGGCACTTTGAATGAGTTTTGCAAGACCCGCGCCGGCTTTCTCCGCCGAACCCGCATCCTCCGACAAGCCGATCGTCAGTTCGCTGATCACGCGCACGCCGCCCGCGCGGCGGCAGCTCATCTTGGCGCGCTCACCCGCTCCCGCACCAAAGCTCTTGTCGAACGCCGCCTTGATCTGATCCGCCTTGAGCGTCTTGCCGACATTTTCGGCAAAAAGCTCGCGCACAGCCGAACCGTTCAGATCACCGATCAGGCGGGTCGCGACGCCGAAGTAGTCGTCGGCGCTCATCTTCGCGCAGGTACCGTGCTTCGTCCATTCGTGGCGCTCGAGGCGCGACTGCGTTCCGGGCATCACCTTCGCGAGTGTTGCAGTATTCTCAGGCGTCAGCTTGACCTCGGGCAGCTTTTGCCAATCACCGTCCTTGTCTGCCGCCTGCACGTCCTTCGAGACGCCACAATAGTTCTGCCGTAGCGGCCAGAGACCATGCAGCGAGAAATTCGTCGCGTCGAAGCGCTCCTTCGTCTGGCTGCTGCATTCCGGCTTCTGCTGATTTGTCTGGCAGAATGCCGGCTGCCAGCTTGCGGCCAGAATGAAGCGTGTCCTCCCCTGTTCCTCCTGAGCCAGCGCCGCACCGGCAACGACCAACGACACGAGATACGCTGCAAAACACAGAAAAACCCTGCTCATCACGCTCTCCAACAAAGAACATTACAGGAACAACTAAGCATGAAGCCAAACTGTCTGCAACCCTGAATCGCAAGGAAATGCACCGTAAAATCGATGGGCCATGTTGCATTTGCCGGGCGATCTGCTCTGTTGCCGCCAGGAGCATAGAAAATGTATTTGCAGACACAATGGCTTGAGGCGCCTGAAACGGCGCTCGCATTTCATCATGAGCCAGCCAATGGCCAGCCGCGCGGCATTCTGCTGATTTTGCACGGCCTGGCCGAGCATTCCAAGCGTTACGCAGGCTTTGCAGCCGCAATGGCCGCGCGCGGCTATCACGTCTACGCCCATGATCACCGCGGCCATGGCGCAACGGCGGCAAGCGGCGCTCCGATCGGCCAGTTCGCGCGGCGTGACGGTGCAGACCGCGTCACCGCCGACGTCGCAGCAATGCGCGATCATGCGGCCTCGCGGCATCCGGGCCTGCCGGTCATCGTTTTCGGCCACTCCATGGGCGGGCTTGTCGCGCTGAACACGGCAATAACCCATCCCGAAAAATTCAACGCGGTTGCCGTGTGGAATTCGAATTTCGCGGTTGGTCTTGCAGGCCGCGCCGCCCAAGCCATCCTGCTTGCCGAAAAAGCCCTGAAAGGCTCGGACGTTCCAAGCGGGTTTTTACCACGACTTACTTTCGAGACCTGGGGCAAATCCATCCCCGGCCAGCGGACGGCATTCGACTGGCTTTCTCGCGACCCTAACGAGGTCGACAAATACATCGCCGATCCGCTTTGCGGCTTCGATGCCTCCGTTTCGCTCTGGCTCGACATCTTCGCCCTCACCTTCCGCGCGCCGCAGGAGCAGCATCTGGACAAGCTGCCCAAAGACCTGCCGATCCACCTCGTCGGCGGCGGCGAGGATCCGGCGACCGAGCGCGGAAAAGCAGTGATCTGGCTGGCGGACCGATTGAAGCGCCACGGCTTCTCCCGTATTAGCACTCAGATATATCAGGACATGCGGCACGAAACCTTGAATGAGATCGGTGCCGAAGCTGCAATTTCCGCCTTTGCCGATTGGTGCGATAAAGCAACCGCAAGGTCCTGACGAAAGGACCTTGGAATGAGCAGCGCCGCGACGACCACAAATGTCTCCTCCGAAGTAACAATGGGCCTGCTGCTCATGTTCCTTTCGGTGCTCGTGTCGCCGATCATCGATATCTTTGCGAAACTGGCGATCGTGACAATTCCGTCCGCGGAAATCACCTTGGCTCGCTTCGTCGTTCAAGCACTTTGCATGCTTCCGGTCGTACTTTTGCGGCGGAGCTGGGCGGCCTTTACATGGCGGCAAAGCGGCTACCATGCGATCCGCGGAGCGATCATCACCATTTCCATGGTGAGCTTCGTGGCAACGCTGAAATACATGTCGGTTGCCGATGCGATCGCGATCTTCTTCGTCGAACCGATCATCCTGACGATCCTTTCCAGCATCTTCCTGAAGGAGACCATCGGCTGGCGGCGATATACGGCCTGCGGCGTCGGTTTCCTGGGAGCGATGCTGATCATCCAGCCGAGCTTCCAGGAAGTCGGGTTCGTGGCGCTCCTGCCGGTGGTCAGCGCGCTCTGCATCGCCATTTTCGCGCTGATGACCCGCGTGCTGTCGCACCGGGAAGACCCTTGGGCGATGCAGTTTCAGACGGGTCTCTGGGGCATGTTGTTCTGCGCCATCCTGCTCTTCATCGGCCAGGGCACCGGCTCGGACGTCTTCGATCCGGTTGTGCCTTCGGCAATTGCCCTTTTCTACCTTGCAGGTGTCGGCGTGATGGCCGCCATCGCCGGCATACTCGGCGTCTACGCCTATCGCTCCGCACCAGCCTCGACGCTCGCGCCTCTGCAGTACTTCGAGATCGTTTCGGCAACGATCTTCGCCTGGCTGGTCTTCGGCGATTTCCCGGATGCCATCAAATGGCTCGGCATTTTGGTCATCATCGCTTCAGGCCTCTACATTCTCTTGCGCGAGCGGCGCTATGCATCCAGGCCGGTATCCGATACATCTGAATCCACACGGGCGCCGTGAGCCGTTCTCGGGAGGAACATGACGGGCAGTAACAAGAAGCCACCGCTATCAGGCATCAGGGTCATCGAACTCGCCCGCGTCCTGGCCGGTCCCTGGGCAGGCCAGATGCTCGCCGATCTCGGCGCGGACGTCATCAAGGTCGAAAATCCGGAAGGCGGCGACGATACCCGCCAATGGGGCCCGCCCTTCGTCGAGGGGGCGGACGGCGAAAACCTCTCGGCCGCCTACTACCATTCCGCAAACCGCAACAAGCGTTCGATCACCGCTGACCTCAGGACCGAGGAAGGCCAGTCGCTAGTGCGCCGGCTGGTCGCCACCGCCGATGTGCTGATCGAGAATTTCAAGCTCGGCGGGCTGGTGAAATACGGGCTGGATTACGAGAGCCTGCGCAAGGTCAATCCGAAACTCGTCTATTGCTCGATCACCGGCTTCGGCCAGACAGGTCCCTACGCCAATCTCGCGGGCTATGATTACATTGTCCAGGGCATGTCCGGCTTCATGTCGATCACCGGCGAGCCGGATCGCCAGCCGATGAAGGCGGGTGTTGCCACTGCCGACATCTTCACAGGCATATATGCGGTCTCGGCGATCGAGGCGGCCCTCATCCACGCCCTGAAAACCGGAGAGGGCCAACTCGTCGACATGGCGCTGCTCGACGTACAGTCCGCGGTGCTCGCCAACCAGAACATGAATTACCTGATTTCCGGCCGGGCACCGGCCCGGCTCGGCAACGCGCACCCGAATATCTCGCCCTATGAGGTCGTGCCGGCTGCAGACGGCTACCTCATCCTCGCTGTCGGCAATGACGGCCAGTTTCGGCGCCTCTGCACCATTTTGGGTATCGAAGGCGTCGCCGGCGACGAGCGCTTTTCAACCAACAAGGCGCGCGTCGCAAACCGCGACGAGGTACGCCGTCTGGTTTCGACGGAGACGTTGACGTGGCAGAAGGCCGACCTGCTGAAAGCCTGCGAAGCAAATGCGGTGCCTGCCGGCGCAATCAACACGATCGAGGAAATGTTCGCCGATCCGCAAATCAAGGCGCGCGAACTACGTGTGGATCTCCCAGACGCGGCCGGAACTGTGATCCCTGGCGTTAGGACGCCTATCGTGCTTTCCGAAACGCCCTTGCGTTACGAAAGGCCGAGCCCCCGGCTCGGCGAGCATCAGGAAGAAGTTCTGGCGGAGCTCGAGGAATTGGAGCGCGCACAGAGGGAGAGGAAACCCGCATCATGAAGAAGACCGGCGGCGAGTTGATTGTCGAAGCGCTAAAGGCGAACGGCGTGTCACGGCTTTCCTGTGTCCCCGGCGAAAGCTTCCTCGCCGTGCTGGATGCCCTTTACGACAGCGAAATCGAAGTGATCGTCTGCCGCCAGGAAGGTGGGGCCGCCATGATGGCCGATTGCTGGGGCAGACTGACCGGCGAACCCGGCATCTGCATGGTCACCCGCGGCCCCGGCGCCGCCAACGCCACGGCGGGCCTGCATATCGCGCGGCAGGACTCGGTTCCGATGATCCTCTTCATCGGCCAGGTCCAACGCGATGCCCGCGAACGCGAGGCTTTCCAGGAGGTCGAATTTCGCCGCGCGCTCACCGAATATGCCAAATGGGTCGGCGAGATCGATGACGCCGCACGCATCCCGGAATTCGTCACCCGTGCCTTTGCCATGGCCACCTCCGGCCGCCCGGGCCCCGTGGTTCTGACGCTCCCTGAAGATATGCTGCGTGATGAGGTGGAGGCGCCGCGTGCCAGGCCTTATGCGCGTGTCGCAGCTCATCCCGGCCGCCGCCAGGTCGACGATTTCTACATGCGGCTGCTTCGGGCCGAGCGTCCGATGGTCATTCTCGGCGGAACACGCTGGGATGCGGATGCGGTGGCCGACTTTCAGGACTTCGCCGCGCGGTTCAAGCTGCCGGTCGGCTGCTCCTTCCGCCGCCAGATGCTCTTCGATCACCTGCATCCGGGCTATGCCGGTGACGTCGGCATCGGCATCAATCCGGCGCTTGCCAAAGAGATCAAGGAAAGCGACCTGCTGGTTTTGCTCGGTGGCCGCATGTCGGAAATGCCATCATCGGGCTATACGCTGATCGACATCCCCTACCCGGCACAATCGCTGGTCCACATCCATCCCGATCCCTCCGAACTCGGCCGCGTCTATCGCCCGGACCTTGCGATCTCAGCCTCGCCGCAAGACTTCGTCGCCGCACTTGCCGATCTCGAAGCGCCCGCCGAGCCGCGCTGGTCGGAGCGGACGGAACGCATGCACGAGGCCTATCTTTCCTGGTCGAAGCCGCCGCAAACCGGCCCGGGTACCGTGCACATGGGGCCGATCATGGAATGGATCGAGGGCAACACGAAAGCGGATGCGATCTTCACCAACGGCGCAGGAAACTACGCCACCTGGCTGCACCGCTTCCATCGCTTCCGGCAGTTCAATACGCAAGCCGCGCCGACATCAGGCTCGATGGGCTACGGATTGCCGGCTGCCGTTGCCGCCAAGCAGCGCTTTCCCGAGCGCGAGGTCATCTGCTTTGCGGGCGACGGCTGCTTTCTGATGCATGGTCAGGAATTCGCGACCGCCGTCCGGTACAAGCTGCCGATCATCGCCATCGTCATCAACAACGGCATCTACGGCACCATCCGCATGCATCAGGAGCGCGAGTATCCGGGCCGTGTGAGCGGCACCGATCTGACCAATCCGGATTTCGCAGCCCTTGCCCGCGCTTATGGCGGCCACGGCGAGACGGTGGAGACGACGGAGGATTTCGCGCCAGCCTTCGAGCGTGCTCGCGCCAGCGGCAAACCGGCGATCATCGAGGTCAAGCTCGATCCGGAAGCCATCACGCCGACGCGCACGCTGTCGGAGATTGCCCAAACAAAAAGCCGGTGAGCGAACTCACCGGCTTTGGTGTTGGCATATGCTGTGAAGCTTAGTCGATCGCAGCAGTTACGGTGAACTCGACCTTGTACTTCGGAGCTGCAAGCTTGGCTTCGCTCGTCGCGCGGGCCGGCGTGTTCTTCGGGTCGACCCAGGCTTCCCAGGCAGCGTTCATTTCGGCGAAGTAGGACATGTCCGAGAGGTAGATCAGCGTCTGCAGGATCTTCGACTTGTTGGAACCTGCAGCAGCGAGTAGACGGTCGACCTCGGCGAGCGCCGACTTGCACTGTTCGGCAACGCTCTCGCCTTCGCCGACCTGACCGGCGAGATAGACGGTGTTGCCGTGGATGACTGCGCCGCTCATGCGGGCGCCGACGTCGATACGCTTGATGCTCATGATATTCTCCTGACTGTGAAATGAAGGGCGCGGTCGCAAAGCCGCGCCGGAAGATCAGTTACGAATGTGCTGCGTCTTCTGGTAGATCGCCGTGGAGCGCGCACCGGAGCGGCAATAGCCGAGCATTGGACGCGGAAATTCGTCGAGTGCGTCGACCATGCCCTGCACCGCTTCCTCCGTCACACCCATCGGCCCCACGGGCACCTGCGCGATCTCAAGACCCAGTTCCTTGGCGCGGGCTGCGATCACCGAAAATGGCGTCTGGTCCGGGCTTTCCTGGTCCGGGCGATGGCAGACGATCGACTTGAAGCCCATCGCCTTGATCTGATCGAGATCCTCCAGCGTGATCTGGCCGGATACCGAATATTCGTCGTCGATCTGGCGGATGTCCATCGCGCGTTTCTCCTCAAAATGAATGGCAGAAGCTCTACGACGCAAGACCGGAAGCGTCAACAAAACAGTTCGCTCAAACGAACGCGAAGCGAAGCGCATAACTCCGGCTTTCGCCTGGCTTCAGCATGTTGAACTCGCCGCCCGCCTGAAGCTCCTCACGCGAAACCCAGCGATGCGAAACCGGTTCGATGCCGAGCACGTCCGCCGGCGCCTTCTGGTTCCGCCAGACCTGCAGATAGGGCAACGTGTCTGTGCGGAAGCGCACGCGCAGCGTCTTGCCGCCGACAGCCGCCATCGGGCCAAGTCGGACCTCCGCTAAGCCGCCTTCGCTGGCCGCTGCCTCGACACAGAAGATGCCGCCAAGCTCTTCGCCGAAGGTCCACGGGAAACCGCCGCCTTCGAGCATCTCGCCTTCCAGCCGTGTACCTGGGTCGAACCATTTGCCCCCGGTATTCATGTGGTACATCAGGAAGGTCGGGACCGTCCGGCTGCTGGTGTTGACGATCTTGTCGTCCAGCGACACTTCGCCCGTCGTTCCATCAATGCGCCACAACCTTTCGATCCGCTGCGCCAATCCTTCGACGGTGACGATATCGATGTCGGCGCGGCATTCGGCGTGACCGTTCTCGAACTTGGTCCAGAGAACCCTGGCCGGATGGCCGGAAGCCGACCCATGCAACGGATAGATCTTGCCGTCCGTCCGGCCAGGGATCGGCTCGCGATGGCGGATGTGATCCGGACCACAGGTGAAGAGAAAGCCTTCGAGCGAGTGGTCGATCCGCGGATCGCCGTCGTCCGGAATAGCGCGCTTCGGCGCGATATCGACGCCTTCGACGATGCATCCGCCGATATCCATCACGGATGTCTCATCAAGCATCAGGCGCGGCCCCTTGGCGGCGGCGAATTCGATCATCGCGACTCCTCCTTATCTTTGAGATGCCGTAGCGTTAGGATCCGCACACCTGTTCGTCAATTGTGGAAAACATGCCCCCAGCGCAACCAGCGCTTCGCGATGGAACCCGCTTACAAAACCAAGCGTTTAGCCGCGGGTAACAATCACAGTTTTTTTCATCTTTTGTTTAGTACGAATTCATAATTTCCACATTAGCGTCAAAATTTGCGGGTGTGTGTCGGCACAGCCACTGGTCGAGGTGAAAGACGTGAATCGCTTTGTAAAATCGGGTTTGTCCCTTGCTGCTGCCGTGCTTGCGTTAACCGCTGTCGCACCCGTTGCGGATGCGCAGCAGTTTGGCCGCCGCGAGCGCGGTGTCGTCATGGTAACCCCGGACGGCGCCATCATTGATTACGTGCCGCCCGGCGCTGACGTCTATTATACACGCGATCGCAACGGCAACCGCGTCTTGGTCGATAGATATGGCAACGTCGTCGCGACCGAAATGCAGGCCCGCAACTATTATCCGCGGCCGCCTGTCCGCGAAACCTATGGCGACGACCCCTACTATGCCGAGGACAGCGAGGGCGGCCGCTACAGGGAGCGCGGCGCGGTTACCGGCGCCATTCCCCGGGATGCGGAGATCCAGCGCGAACCACTTGACGATCAGCCCTATCCGGGCACCGAGGGCCGGGGCTATCCGCCGAACGAGAACTATGCGTCGATCGAACCGGATCAGCAGTTCCCGAACGAGGCGCAGCCGGCACCGCCCTCAGAGCCCGTTATCACGCTGAAGGGTAAATCGAAGCCGGAGATCGTCGCCATTCAGGTCTTCCTCGATCGCGCCGGCGTTTCCCCGGGTGTCATCGACGGCCACATGGGCTCGAACGTCACCAAGGCGATCTACGCCTACGAGCAGATGACGGGTGAAAAGCTGGACCCGAACAATACCGACGCGATTCTCGAGGAACTTCGTCTGTCAGGCGGACTGCCCATCGTGAGCTACACGATCACGCCCGCGGACGCGGCAGGCCCCTATGTCGCTCAGATTCCGGAAGACTATTCGCAGAAGGCGCTTCTGCCTTCGATGGGCTACACATCGACGACGGAAATGCTCGCCGAGCGTTTCCATATGGATGAAGCCTTCCTCAAGGAAATGAACCCCGGCGCCGACTTCACCGTTCCGGGCACGGTCATCAAGGTCGTCAATCCCGGCCAGAACAAGGCAGCCACCGTCGCCAGAATCCTCGCGGACAAGGCCAAGAAGCAGGTCTTCGCCTATGACGATGCAGGCAAGCTCGTTGCCGCTTATCCCGCCTCGATCGGCTCCACCGACACCCCCTCGCCTTCCGGCCTTGTCAACGTCGAACGCGTCGCGCTGAACCCGGGCTACACCTACAACCCGAGGATCAACTTTCAGCAGGGCGCAAACGACAAGATCCTGAATATTCCGCCCGGCCCGAACGGTCCGGTCGGAACGGTCTGGATCGCGCTTTCGAAGCCGACATACGGCATTCACGGCACGCCCGAACCTTCGAAGATCGGCCGCACGCAGAGCCACGGCTGCATCCGCCTGACGAACTGGGATGCAACGGAACTCGCCAAAATGGTGAAGCCGGGCGTGACGGTTGAATTCGTCGATTAAGCCGACAAGTCCAAGCGCACGTAGGAACCAACAGCTAGCCGCAAGGACCTGGCCGTTGTCAGGATTTTCGCGACAGCGCCGCCAGCAAGTCGGCCAGTTGATTGGCGCGGACATCATCCAGCTTCGTGCCTAGATGGCGTTGCAGCGCCGAGGCATAGACCGTCCACATGCGCGCTTGCATGGCGTGCCCTGCCTCGGTCACGGTAACCCACCGGCCCCGGCCGTCCTCGCGGAACAGCTCGCGCTGAACAAGCCCTTCCTTCTCCATCCTGTCGATAAGCCGTGAAAGATTGTGTTGCGCGAGCAGCGTGCGCTCCTCGATCTCGTAGGGGCGCAACTTGCCGTCCTCAGCGCGCGTCAGCTCCAGCAGAACGTCATACCAGCCGAGCGGTGGCAAGGCCGCCGCCTTCAAGTCCTGCTCGATCGCCGTCAACAGCAGCCGTTGAGCACGCATAAGACGGATCCATGCACGTGTGATGGACGGCGAAGGCTGATTGGTTGTGAGGTTTGAACAATCCGACATAGATGCATTTACATCTATATTGACCCACAAAGCAAGCCGCAATATAGATGCAATTACATCTATAGCGACGGAGCCTTCGCATTCGATCCGTTGATTCCAGCAAAATAGGAGCTTCATCATGTCCGACGCCAAGCTGACCCTGATCAGCCATCATCTCTGCCCCTACGTCCAGCGCGCGGCCATTGCGCTGATCGAGAAAGGCGTTCCGTTCGAGCGCAGGTATATCGATCTCGCCGCAAAGCCCGATTGGTTCCTCGCCATTTCCCCTCTCGGCAAGGTGCCGTTGCTGGTCGTGCGACAGGTGGATGGAACGGAGGCGGTGTTGTTCGAAAGCGCCGTCATCTGCGAATATCTCGAAGAGACCCAATCCGGCATCCCGCTCCATCCGGCCGATCCGCTCGCGCGGGCGCAACATCGCGGCTGGATCGAGTTCGGTTCGTCCATCCTCTCGGACCTGTGGGGATTTGAGACCGCAAAGGATCCGGCGACCTATGAGGCAAAGCGCTTGGCGCTGATCGAAAAGTTCAGGCGCATCGAGGATGAGTTGGGTGCCGGGCCCTTCTTCGCCGGTCCTGCATTCAGCCTCGTCGATGCGGTATTTGCGCCGATTTTCCGCTATTTCGACGTGTTCGACGCGATTGCGCCGAACGGCGTGTTCGATAACCTTGCGCATGTGACGGCCTGGCGAAAGACGCTGGCCAGCCGGGAAAGTGTGACGCAGGCAGTAACTGAGGACTATGCCGATCGCCTCGAGGTCTTCCTCAAGAACCATGACGCGTGGCTTCTGAGACAGGCCGCCTGAGACGCTGACTTTTGTAGCCTCACAAATGCAGAGCACTATCCGGTGAGTTGAGGTCGCATCGCCCCGCTTAAGCGACCGCGCCTCAGTGCAACGTCCAGATCAAGCCGCGTCGCGCATTAGCAGGCCGGCAAGGCGTGCCGCTGCCGGAAGCCTGACGGGCACCTTGCGCATGATTTCTTCGACAAAACAGAGCGCATTCTCGCGCGCTCTGTCGAGGTTGGAGACGCGCGCCGGGTCCATGCTGTGCAGCGTACCGCCGCAATCGAAAATATCGCGGAATGCCGAGCGCTCTATGATGGCCGTATCGAGGACCGGAACATTCCGTTGGCTGAGCAGCGATTTGACGAGCTGCAGCGCACGCGTGGTCACCATCGAGTTGACACGGGTCAGAACCACCGAATGAGCGATCTTGATACCCGCCTTCTCATTGAGATACTGCAGCAGTTCCAGCACCTGCGCGCCACCGCGCGCATCCATGGCGCAGCCCTGGATCGGGATCAACACATGGTCGGAAAGACCGACAGCGGTGGCCAGCAGCGGATTGCGTGCGCCGGGCAGATCGACGACGAAGTAGTCGATGGTTTCGCTATTCTCGCTGATGTGAAGTGGAAGCGAGGCGGAGGTCACGAAATCGATGACCTCAAGGTTCGGCACATCGCCGGAAATCTCGTGCCAGCGCGTGATCCAGTGCTGCGGATCTGCATCGAGGATGGCGACCCGATAACCTTTGCGGGCAAGCTCGGTCGCCAGCAAAAGAACAGCCGTGGTCTTGCCGGCGCCGCCCTTGGTGTTTGCAAATGTGATCACTGCCATGTTCGATCCTCAAAGTCGCGAGCGACATCGCTCTCTTGCGCACTTTCGGACTCAGCGTGCGTTAATCCATCCTTTCGAATCATGGTTAACAAAATTTAAACAACGGCGGCGAAATTGCGGTCGGATTTCTCATATTGCTGAAAACTGGAACGACGAAAAAACAAAAAAACCCCGGAAAGCTGGGCTTTCCAGGGCCGATTTGAATGCTCCGGCTTACATCAAAAGGAGCCGGGTGAAATCAGTGTCGATCAGGCGTATTGCCGGCTACTTCGCGAGCGGGCTGCATGTTCCGACATCTGCCGGCCTCGGATGGCCAGCCTGCAGATCAGCCAACTGTGGAAGCGTCGAGTCGGGCCTCCCCAGCGAGGATTCGAAGACGGCACGATTGAGCGTGACTATCCGTCCACTCTTCGAGAAGCTGACCATATCCTTTTCCCCGACATAAGCCAAGCTTGCCCGGATACGGCAGAAGAACTGCTCGTTACCCTTCGAAACCACCCAGCCGAGACCTCCAAACTTTCCCGGTCCAAGCACGCTAACGGAATAGCCCTGTTCTGCAAGGCTTGGAAAGGACTCAGCGCTTGCCGCGGCCGGCAGTGCCAAGCTCATGAATGCTGCGGCTGCAAACAAACAGCGAGATGAACGATGCATAGATTCCTCCCATTATGCATTTACTCCTCCACCCTCTTTTTTAGGTTTAATAAAGATATTTTGCAATCATTACGATGAAGGTGCGACGACGTATCCCCTTGCGGAACGCCGCCGGCGTGTTTTAGAAGCACTCCGCGAAAAGCGCCTTGGTATTTTCGAGCGTCATCGGCACAGGATTGCCGCCCGCGCTCGGATCCTCGATCGCCATTGCGGACAATTCGGCGATTCGGTCTGGTTTGATTCCCATAGCCGAGAGGCTTTCCGGTACGCCGAGTCCGGCGCGAAGCTGCAACACATAGTCGTAGAAGCCGTCGAAGCCGCCGGAAATGCCGAGATAGGCTGCGGCGCGCGCGATCTTGTCTTCGATGGCCTTGCGGTTGAACCGGAGCACGGCAGGCATGACGACCGCATTGGTCATGCCGTGATGCGTGTTGTAGACGGCGCCGATCGGGTGCGACAGCGCATGGATCGCTCCGAGCCCCTTCTGGAAGGCGACGGCGCCCATGGCAGCTGCCGCCATCATGTTGGCGCGGGCTTCGAGGTCCGTTCCCTCTTTGTAGGCGCGCGGCAGGAATTCCTTGACGAGACGCATGCCTTCCAGCGCGATGCCGGCCGACATTGGGTGGTAGAAGGGCGAGGAATAGGCTTCGAGGCAATGTGCGAAGGCATCCATGCCGGTACCCGCGGTGATGATCTTCGGCATGCCGACCGTCAGTTCCGGATCGGAGATAACCACGCCCGGCAGGAACTTCGGGTGGAAGATGATCTTCTTCACATGCGTTTCTGAATTGGTGATGACGCTGGCGCGGCCGACTTCCGAGCCGGTGCCCGCCGTCGTCGGCACGGCAACGATCGGCGCAATGCGTTCGACGCTCGCGCGCGTCCACCAGTCGCCGATGTCCTCGAAGTCCCAGACCGGGCGCGTCTGCCCGGCCATGAAGGCCACGCATTTGCCGAGGTCGAGACCGGACCCGCCGCCGAAGGCAACCACGCCGTCATGGCCGCCATCCTTGAAGGCCTTAACGCCGGCATCGAGATTCTTGTCGTTCGGATTCGGATCGACGTCGGCGAAGATCGCGCGGCCGAGGCCGGCGTCTTCAAGGATATCAAGCGCGTTCCTGGTGATGGCCATCGAAGCCAGGCCGCGATCGGTGATCAAGAGTGGCTTCTTCATGCCGAGGCTCTTGCAGGCGTCCGCCAATTCCTTTATGCGGCCGCGGCCGAGCTTGACGGCGGTCGGATAGCTCCAGTTGGCTGTGATGTTGCTGCTCATGCTGTGACTTTCTTGAGGTGGAAGGATTTCGGACGCGTCAAATTGTGGAAGCCGATGATCGAGAGCGAGCCGCCGCGGCCGGTTTCCTTGACGCCCGTCCAGCAAAGCGCGGGATCCAGATAGTCGGCGCGGTTCATGAAGACGGTGCCGGTTTCGATCTCGCGGCCAAGCCGCCCTGCCCGCTCCGGATCCCTCGTCCAAAGCGAAGCCGTCAGCCCGTACTGGCTGTCGTTCATCAGCGCCAGCGCTTCCTCGTCGCTCTTCACCTTCATGATGCCGACAGCCGGGCCGAAGGTCTCCTCGCGCATGAACGACATGGAATGATCAACATTGACGAGGACCTGCGGGGCGAGATAGGCGCCACCATCGTCCTGCGGGAAGAGCTTCGGATCGACCAGCGCCTTGGCGCCCTTGGAAACGGCATCGGCGATCTGCTCGCGCACGACCTTGGCGAAACGCTTGTTCGCCATCGGCCCAAGCGAGGTTTCCGGATCGAGCGGGTTACCGAGCTTGTAGTTCGACACCCAGGCGACCGATTTTTCGACGAACGCGTCATAGAGCGACTCGTGCACGTAGATGCGCTCGATGCCGCAGCAGCACTGGCCGGAATTGTAGGTCGCGCCGTCCATCAGCGTGTCGACGGCGGCATCGAGGTCGGCGTCTTCCATGACGTAGCCTGGATCCTTGCCGCCGAGTTCGAGACCGAGGCCCGTAAAGGTACCGGCCGCAGCCCGCTCCATCGAGCGGCCGCCTTCGACCGAACCGGTGAAGTTGACGAAGTTGAAGCTGCCGGCGGCAATCAGTGCCGAGGTCGTCTCGTGATCGAGGAAGACGTTCTGGAAGACATCATCTGGCACGCCCGCCTCGACAAAGGCCTGCACCAGCCGTTCGCCGACGAGCAGCGTCTGCGAGGCATGCTTCAGGACGACTGCGTTGCCGGCCATCAGCGCCGGCGCGATCGTGTTGATCGCCGTCATGTAGGGGTAGTTCCAGGGCGCCACGACGAACACGACGCCATGCGCTTCGCGCTCGATGCGGCGCTCGAACTTGTCGCTTTCCTCGACAACGAGCGGCGCAAGCGCATCGGCCGCGATTGAGGCCACATAGTTGGAGCGTTCGTTGAAGCCGCGATATTCGCCGCCGTACTTGACCGGGCGGCCCATCTGCCAAGCGAGTTCCGGCACGACGACGTCGGACATTTCATTGAGCCGCGCAACACCCTTGAGCACCAGTTGGACGCGCTCTTCGAGCGGCCGTTTTGCCCAGGCCTTCTGCGCCTTGCGGGCGCGGGCGACGGCCTCCTTGGCCGCCTCCAGCGAAAGCGCCTGGCGTTCTGCGTAAACCGATCCATCGACCGGTGATATGCATTGGATCATTGTCATTCAATCTCACTCCGATTTTTAACAGGCCAGGGTTTTCACGTGGCCCGCGGCGCCATAGGCGAGGATAGCTCTGTCGCGAGTAATGATGGTCAGGTCGTGCTCGCGTGCGGTGGCAATTAGGATGCGATCAATCGGGTCTTTGTGAATAGGCTGCGGCAGCGCGCAGGAAGCAATAAAGACATCGGCCGTAACAGGTTGTTCGCCCACCTGCGCTTCATGCCTGAAATCGTCGTACCAGCGTTTCGCTTCCCGAGTCTCACGAATTCGGCGCCGCATTAATAGCATTGCCATCTCCCACGCCGTCACTGCGGAAACGAAGACCGGAACGCTGCGGGCTCTGCAATCGGAGAGCGCCGCGACGGCACTCAACGCCAAAGCCTCGTTTTGAGTTATCCAGATCACCGCACAAGTATCCAGAAGGTATGGACTACTCATTGTAGAGCTTTTCGCCCCATTCTTCGTCCCAATCCATCGGCGCTGTCAGGTCAACACCCGGCATGACCGTGATCGTTCCTTTCATGCATCCAAATGCCGGATGCAGTTCGATCAGTGTGCCGTCCGGAGCTTCCATCCAGCGCTTGCCGTCCTTGTGGATGATATCGGCCTCCGTGAACATGTCCACGGGAGGTTCGAGAGCTGACCGGCGGAGATCCTGCACATAAGCCTCCTGCTTCTTCTCCGCAAAGCCAGTCTGCTTGCCACGCCTATGCATGGCAACCTCCGCGACATCCACTCCCAGGAACTGCGCAATCTTGTCTTGTTCTTCAGCCGATACATTGCGAACGCCATTCAGCAGTCGCGACACAGCAGACTTATCAAGCCCCAAAAACGCAGCTAAGGCGCTTGCTGACCGACCCTTTTCACGAAGTTTGAGCCGGAACCATTCCGTGTTAATGGGAAATTTCTTCTCCATAGTCACAACACCTCGCAACTAAACCATCGCAACGCTCTCATCGTGTTGCAATAATGTCAACGTCACGCTCTCTCGAAACCGCGCGCCACTTCCCAGTCCGTCACGCGCCGGTCGTATTCTTCCTGCTCCCATTCGGCGGCGCGGGTATAGTGATCGATCACGTCGTCGCCGAAGGCGCTGCGCAGCATCTCCGACTTCGTCATGGCGACCGTTGCCGCGCGAAGCGTGCGCGGAATCTCGCGGACCTCGCGTGCGCCGTACGCATCTCCCACGAAGGGCGCTTCAAGTTCAAGCTTGTTTTCGATGCCGTCGATGCCGGCGGCAAGCAGTGCGGCAAAGGCGAGATAGGGGTTGAGATCGGAGCCGCCGACGCGGCACTCGATGCGGATCGCCTTCGTATCGTCGCCGCAGAGACGATAGCCCGCCGTACGGTTATCCTTGCTCCAGATGGCTTTGGTCGGCGCGAAGGTGCCGGCCATGAAGCGCTTGTAGGAGTTGATGTACGGCGCCAGGAAATAGGTGATTTCGCTGGCATGAGCCAGAAGACCGGCGACATAGTTCTGCATCAGCGGCGACATGCCGTACTTGCCCTTCTCGTCAAAGAAAAGCGGCGTCTTGCCGTCAGCGCTCCACAGCGACTGATGGACATGCGAAGAGCTACCGGCGGACGTGTAGCTCCACTTGGCGAGGAAGGTGATCGCCTTGCCCTTCGACCAGGCAATCTCCTTGCAGCCGTTCTTGATGATGGCGTGCCGGTCGGCCATGGTCAGGGCGTCAGCGTAACGGACGTTGATTTCTTCCTGCCCTGCCGAAGCCTCGCCCTTGGAATTTTCGACCGGAATGCCGGCCCCCTGCAGGCCGGTGCGGATCGCCCGCATCACATCCTCTTCCTTCGTGGTCTGGAAGATGTGGTAGTCTTCATTGTAGGGGCTGGCGAGCTTCAGATTGCGATAGGCCGAAGCATGGGCCGATTCATAGGTCTGGTCGAACAGGAAGAATTCGAGTTCGGAGGCCATGAAGGCCTTCATGCCCATGGCCTCGAGGCGCTTGACCTGCTTCTTCAGGATCGCGCGCGGC
Source organism: Rhizobium sp. SVR5-9E (assembly GCF_056755095.1). Classification (NCBI taxonomy): domain Bacteria; kingdom Pseudomonadati; phylum Pseudomonadota; class Alphaproteobacteria; order Hyphomicrobiales; family Rhizobiaceae; genus Rhizobium; species Rhizobium sp. SVR5-9E. The sequence continues at coordinate 227,477 of NZ_JBNDHS010000002.1, forward strand.
GAATGCGGCACCTCCTCGTGCGTGTGATGGTCGAGCACGTCGCAGAGCACCAGCGCCGTCCCCTCCAGCCACGGAATGCAGCGAAGCGTGGCAAGGTCCGGCTTCATGGTATAGTCGCCATAGCCTTTTTCCCAGCTCGTCGCCTTGTAGCCGGAGACGGTTTCCATCTCCATGTCGGTCGCCTGCAGATAGTTGCAGCTATGCGTTTCCTTCCAGGCGCTTTCGATGAAGTATTCCGCCTGGAAGCGCTTGCCCATCAGCCGGCCCTGCATATCCACCTGGCACGCGATAACCGTGTCGATGCGCCCATCGGCTACATCCTGCTTGAGATCGTCGAGAGTATAGCTGCTCATAATTTATCCGCCTGAACCTTGAATTGCGCTCGGAACAACGAAACGCCATGCCCGGGCATGGCGGCCGGAAAAACTTCTTCGTTGAACTATCGGCGGGGCTGCTTGGACTGCAGCCCCGCCGGTTGAGAGGGAAGCCTCAGTTTTTTACACCTCGCCGACAGCCTTCTCAGCGGCGGCGATTTCAGCCTGGCGGCGTGCCACTTCCTCGCCGATCGGCGGGCCCTTGAAACGGCGGCTCTCGAACCCGAACCAGATGATGGCGGTCAGAACGAGGAAGCCGACGGTGATGTAAAGCGCCCAATCATTCGGCGGCTGGATTCCGAGAACGAAAATCAGCACCATTGCGATGATCGAGAGCACGGCAAAGAGCTTGAACATCCCCTCGCCGAGGTTCCACGGACCCATCTTGTCCCACTTCGACGTGCCCCAGGCGAACAGGCCGAGCGTGATCGGGATCGCGAAGGAGAAGAAGAGGAAGATGACGGTGCACGACACGACGATCGTGTAAACCGGCGTTTCGCCGATCGAGACGAGCGACGAACCCCAAACGAACAGAACCGCAAGGATTGAGCCCGTCCAGATCGCCGCGACGGGCGTGCGGTGTTTTGGGCTGACCCTCGACAACGCCCTGGATGCCGGCAGACCGCCGTCACGCGAGAAGGCGAAGATCATCCGCGATACGGAGGTCACCGTCGCTAGGCCGCACAACCACTGGCTGACCAGGATTGCGAGGTAAAGGAGGTCCTTGACCAATGGGTTGACCTGACTGTCCATCGCCCAGAAGAACACGTTCCAGCCCTGCTTGGCGGCTTCGTCCATGCTGGGCAGCATCAGAACGAATGCGCAAAGCATGATGTAGCCGAAGAGCGCCGACCACAGAACCGAGGAGACCATGCCGCGCGGAACGGAATGGGCAGCCTTGACGGTTTCTTCCGACGTGTGAGCCGATGCGTCATAGCCGGTGATCGTGTAGATCGGCAGCAGCAGACCGAGCAGGAAGACCCAGAGGCCGGAGGTGGCGGGCCAGACATTGCCGCCCGCTTCACCCGAATAGTTGGCGAAGGTGAAGAGACGGCCGAACTCGTAGGACGGAGCCGCCAACAGGCAAACCGCCGCAAGCACGATCGCGGTCGCGAAGATGAGGTAGCCCGAAAAGTCCGTCAGCTTGGCGGTCAAGCCAATGCCCATGTGGTTCACCAGCGCCTGCGCACCGGTAATGATGACCAGGAAGACGATACGAACGAAGGTCGTGTCCGCCAGGCCGAAATAAGGCGTGCCGAAGGAACCCATGAAGAAATAATAGGTACCGACGTTAATGGCGCCGAGAACGGTCACGAGACCGAGCAGGTTGAACCATGCGGTCACCCAGCCGGTGAAGCGGTTGCCGAGGATGGAACCCCAATGATAAAGACCGCCCGCGGTTGGATAGGCGGAGCCGATCTGCGCCATCGCAACGGCGAAGACGAGCGAGATGAAGCAGCCGAGCGGCCAGCCGATGCCGATCGCGGCGCCGCCCGCCCCGGCAGTCGCCTGCGCGAGCGAGTTGATGCCGCCCGAAAGAATGCAGATGATCGAGAAGGAAACGGCGAAGTTCGAGAATGCACTCATCCGCCTTTCCAGTTCCTGGGCATAGCCCATGGAATGCAGGACGCTCATATCCTGCTTTTTATCAAGTTCGGTATAATCCGACATGACTTCCCCCTGTTTTAGCGATCAGCCGCGGGATTGCGGTTGATCAATGCCAAGTTGCCCGCGGCGTGTTCGCCACGTGCAAATCGCAGTTAGACTGCTCCCTGGGGTCTTCTCTTTATATTCAGGCTTCCAGACTTTGCTGAAGCAGCCCTGTCAGATAGTCGGCCATGACCCCTTGGCCGGCATCGTCACTGATGAGATCGTTGCGGATCTCGATCATTACATTACGAAGCCCGTTGGAAAGCCCGTGCAGGATCAGCGTGTGCGTCACGCCGTCCTGAGGGCCATACGGCTCGTTTCTTTCGGTTCTGTAGAGCGGCGCGTCGGCTGCAGTTGCCAGCATCCGCTCTGCCAGGCGGTCATCGGCATCGTGCAGGATACCAAGCTCGACTGCACGTTCCTTGCCATTATAGACCGGTGTAAAACTGTGAACAGTAACGATGACCGTGTCCTGCCCGCGTGCCTGCCGTTCCTTTACGAGCCTGCGCACGGCATCGTGAAAGGGAATGTAGAGCGCTTCCGTGCGGGCAAGCCGCTCTTCCCCACTCAGATTTTGATTGCCGGGGATGGTGTAGATCTCGCTTTTCTCGGGCATCGCGCCCGGCGAATCCGGCGGGCGGTTGCAGTCATAGATGAGGCGGGAAAAGCGTTGGTAGACGAGAGTGGCATCGAGCGCAGAGGAGATGTTGCGGGCAACAGCCAAAGCACCGGGATCCCAGGCGATATGGCTGTTCAAGGCTTCCTGCGATAGGCCGAGATCGCCGAACTGCTTTGGCAGCGCGCGCGAGGCATGTTCGCAGATGACCAGCAGCGAGCTCTTGCCATGCGGCCGCTCGATGCCGACGCATTCTCCATCCACTTCGCTTAGGACCCTAGTGAGCACGTCGCTGCGCCTCGCCCTGTGCTTAATAAAATCTTTATAAGAAAAGAATTCTTCAGACGATGCGCCGTGTCAAGCGATTCTGAAAATTTCTCTTCACAAAGGAGGTTGACATAGATTGTGACAGCGTTGTTAACTTCCATTGGGAAAGTGGCACAAGACCAATCCCGGGGAGCAAAATCGCGTGACCGCTGCGTCGAAGACGGTTTCGGACGTCATCCATTTGCATTTTGACGTGCTGACGCGCGCAGAGAAGCAGTTGGCCGAGAGTCTGCTGGATAACTATCCCGTTTCCGGGCTAGGCAGCATCACTACGATTGCCGAAAACGCCGGCGTGTCGACGCCCACCGTCGTGCGCATGGTACAGAAACTTGGCTTCAAGGGTTACCCCGACTTCCAGGCGCATCTGCATCAGGAGGTCGAAGCGACGATCTCCAATCCGATCGCCAAGCACGATCGCTGGGCGTCGAATGCGCCGGGCACGCATATTCTCAACCGCTTCGCCGACGCCATCATCGGTAATCTGCGCCAGACACTGAGCGATCTCGACACGGCAACGTTCGACAGCGTCGCGAGCCTGCTTTCGGACCGCAAGCGCGGCCTCTATTTTGTCGGCGGCCGCATCACTGGAGCGCTTGCGGAGTATTTCTTTACCCATATGCAGGTCATCCGGCCAAATACCGCCCTGCTCTCGTCCAATTCTTCCAGCTGGCCTCAATACGTTCTCAACATGAATGCGCGCGACCTGCTGATCATCTTCGATATCCGCCGTTACGAGCAGGAAATGGTGAGCCTTGCCCAGGCCGCCCGCACACGCGGCGCCGAGATTATCGTCTTCACGGACCAATGGGGATCGCCTGCGGCGAAGCTCGCCCGGCACACCTTTCGCGTCAAGATTGAAGCACCGTCCGCCTGGGATTCCTCGGTTGTGACCCTCTTTCTAATCGAAGCGCTGATCGAAGCTGTGCAGAACTCCACCTGGGACGAGACCAAAGAACGCATGAGAACGCTGGAAGGCCTGTTCGAGCAGACGAGGCTTTTCCGAAAACCGGGTTAGGAGGAAAGGGGCAAGAATAAACAAACAACGATGACGGGCCGGTACAAATAGAACAGCATGTCGCAAACGAAACAGCGTCTGCAAATACCCGCGATCGTGGCGAATATTACCGTCACGCAACCGTCACACAAGCTTCATCTAACGTCAGTAACAGCATCGCCAGACACTGAAAACCGAAGGAGAACGACAGTGATCTCTAATATTTCTCGACTGCTTTCGCTTTCTACTGCGATCGTCGTAGCTTCGACTGCGATCGCCGCAGCAGAGCCGAGCGCAGAACTCATCGCAGCCGCGAAGAAGGAAGGCACGCTCACGACCATCGCCCTCCCGCACAACTGGTGCGGCTATGGTGACGTCATTGCCGGCTTCAAGGCCAAGTACGGCCTGGAAGTCAACGAACTGAACCCAGACGCGGGTTCGGGTGACGAAGTCGAAGCCATCAAGGCAAACAAGGGCAACACCGGCCCGCAGGCTCCGGACGTTATCGACGTTGGCCTCTCCTTCGGCCCGACCGCCAAGGCTGAAGGCCTCCTGATGCCCTACAAGGTCTCCACCTGGGACTCCATTCCGGACTCCGCGAAGGACGCCGACGGCTATTGGTACGGCGACTATTACGGCGTTCTCTCCTTTGTCGTGAACACCGACATCGTCAAGAACGTTCCGAAGGACTGGGCAGACCTGAAGAACTCGGACTACGCCAACACGGTTTCGCTCGCTGGCGACCCGCGCGTTTCCAACCAGGCCGTCCAGGCCGTCTATGCCGCCGGTCTCGCAACCGGTGAGAAGGACGCTGCAAAGGCTGGCCAGGCCGGTCTCGATTACTTCGCCGCGCTCAACAAGGCCGGCAACCTCGTTCCCGTGATCGGCAAGTCCGCATCGCTGGCACAGGGTTCGACCCCGATCGTCGTCGCTTGGGACTATAACGGCCTCGCATGGCGCGATAGCCTGAACGGCAACCCGCCGGTCGAAGTCGTCGTTCCGTCGTCGGGCGTTGTTGCCGGCGTTTACGTCCAGGCTATCTCCGCCTTCGCTCCGCATCCGAACGCTGCCAAGCTGTGGATGGAATACCTTTATTCGGACGAAGGCCAGATCGGCTGGCTGAAGGGCTATTGCCACCCGATCCGCTTCAACGACCTCGCTCAGAAGGGCCAGGTTCCGAAGGAGCTGCTCGACAAGCTGCCGCCGGCTGAAGGCTATGCCAAGGCCGCCTTCCCGAGCATCGAAGAACAGAACGCAGGTTCCGCCGTGATCACCAAGCAGTGGGACAGCGTCGTCGGCGCCAACGTTCAGTAATAAGCATGACATCCGGCCTCCCCGCAAAAATGCGGGGAGGCTTTCTTTCACTCCGAGCCCCCTGAGTAGCTAAGCCATGAGCACTGTTTCTTCCCCCATGGTCAGCACGGCCCCCTTGATCAACAAAGACCGCGTGATCGATTGGCTTGGCATCGCACCATTCGTTATTTTCTCCCTGCTGTTTTTGATCATTCCCACCATTTATCTGGTGGCCGGTGCATTCCTCACTCCCGAGGGCAACTTTACCTTCAAGAATATCGGCGATCTGTTTACGCCGGGTATTATGAGTGCCTACTGGATCAGTATCCGCGTTTCCGTCGCCTCGGCGCTCGGTGGCGCGTTGATCGGCTTCTTCCTCGCTTGGGCGGTCGTGCTCGGCGGTCTGCCGAACAGCGTGCGCTCGACGCTTCTGACCTTCTCCGGCGTTGCATCGAACTTTGCGGGTGTCCCGCTTGCCTTCGCCTTCCTGGCGACCCTCGGCCGCACCGGACTCGTCACCCTCTTCCTGCGCGACTGGTTCGGATTCAATCTCTATGGGACGGGCTTTAACCTGCTGTCCTTCTTCGGCCTCACCATCACTTACATGTACTTCCAGATCCCACTGATGGTGCTGATCCTGACGCCGGCGCTGGACGGCATGAAGAAGGAGTGGCGCGAAGCCTCTGAAATCCTCGGCGCTACCAACCTCCAGTACTGGACGATGGTTGCCCTGCCGATCCTCTGGCCGAGCCTGCTCGGCACCACGCTGCTTCTTTTCGCGAACGCCTTCGGCGCCATCGCAACCGCCTATGCGCTGACCGGCAGCTCCCTCAACATCGTGCCGATCCTGCTTTATGCGCAGATCCGCGGCGACGTTCTTCACAACGCAAACCTCGGTTATGCGATCGCGCTTGGCATGATCGTGATTACCGGTGTCTCAAATGTCCTCTACCTCATGCTGCGCATGCGCGCTGAACGGTGGCAAAAATGAAAGCTCAACGCCTCGGTGCATGGATCGCCATCATTCTGGGTGCATCCTATTTCGTCATCCCGCTGCTCGGCACCCTGGAATTCTCGCTGCGCATGCGCCGCGGAACCTACAGTTTCGACGCTTACGCTTCGGTCTTCTCCGACGAGCAGTTCCGCGCCACTTTCGGCTACTCCATGCTGATGGCGCTGTTGACGATCATCTTCGGCATGCTGCTCGTCGTCCCCACCGCCTATTGGGTTCGCCTGCGCCTGCCGCAAATGCGCCCGATCGTCGAGTTCGTGACGCTGCTGCCGCTCGTCATCCCGGCGATCGTGATCGTGTTCGGCTATCTGCGCATGTATAACTCGTCGTCGATCTTGCCGCTGACCGGCTCTACGACCGGCACGAATATCCTGCTCGTCTGCTCCTATATCACACTCTCCCTGCCCTACATGTACCGCGCCGTCGATACCGCCATGCGCGCCATCGACGTCCGCACGCTGACGGAAGCGGCAGAAAGCCTCGGAGCCAGGTGGACGACCATCATGTTCCGCTGCATCTTCCCGAACGTCATGAGCGGTGTGCTGTCCGGCGCTTTCATCACGCTCGCGATCGTCATGGGCGAATTCACAATGGCAGCGCTTCTCAACCGGCCGGCCTTCGGACCGTACCTGCAGCTCGTCGGCGCCAACAAGGCCTATGAGCCCTCAGCGCTCGCCGTCATCGCCTTCTCGATCACCTGGCTCAGCATGGGCCTGCTCAACCTCGTTTCCCGTTTTGGCAAAGCCCGCCCGGCTAAGGCATAAGGTATTTGGCTCATGTCTTTTCTCACACTGACCAACATTCAAAAATCCTTCGGCCAGGTTCAGGTCGTTCATAACTTCAACATGGACATCGAGAAGGGGGAATTCGTCTCCTTCCTCGGCCCGTCAGGCTGCGGCAAGACCACGGTCCTGCGCATGATTGCCGGCTTCGAAGCGCCGACCGGTGGCAATCTCTTCATCGACGGCAAGGACCAGCGCCCGCTGAAGCCGAACCAGCGCAACATCGGCATGGTCTTTCAGGCCTACGCGCTGTTCCCGAACATGTGCGTGCATGACAACGTCGCCTTCGGCCTCAAGGTCGCCGGCATGGCGAAGGCCGAGATTGATACCCGCGTCAAGGAAATGCTCGGCCTCATCCGTCTCGACCATCTGGCGGACCGCTATCCCTACCAGATGTCCGGCGGCCAGCAGCAGCGCGTCGCCCTTGCCCGTGCGCTTGCCGTCAAGCCGCAGGTGCTGCTGCTCGACGAACCGCTCTCCGCGCTCGACGCCAAGATCCGCGTTTCGCTCCGCGAGGAAATTCGCGCGATCCAGCAGCAGCTCGGCATCACCACTGTCTTCGTGACACACGACCAGGAAGAAGCGCTTTCGATCTCCGACCGCATCGTCGTCATGAACGCCGGTAGGGCAGACCAGATCGGGACGCCGTTCGAGATCTACAACACGCCTGCCACGCGCTTCGTCGCGTCCTTCGTCGGGACGCTGAACATGATCGAGGCGAAGGTTGTCGATCCGGCCGCTAACCGCATCCAGATCGGCGATCAGGGGGTGACGCTCAGGCATTCGATCGCGGCTTACAAGGCAGGCGACACCGTCTCGCTGGCGCTGCGTCCGGAAGCGGGCTCGCTGTCCGATAACGTCAAGAGCGATACGGCGCTGACCGGCGAGGTGGTCTCTGCCCACTTCCTCGGCTCCGTGATCCGCACCCGCATGAACGTCGGCGGCAACGTGATTTCGTTCGACATGTTCAACGCCCCTGGCGTCACGCCACCACAGGCCGGCGAGACCGTCACCCTGCGCTTCATGGCAGCTGACCTGCTCGTCATCCGGGACTGATCGAGGCTAGACCAGCACTGCAACGCGATGCTGCGGCCCGGAGCCCCCTCATCCGCCCTCCGGGCACCTTCTCCCCGCTGGGGAGAAGGGAGAACTGCCGCGACGCTGACTGCCCCCTCTCCCCTAGGGGAGAGGGTCAGGGTGAGGGGGCCGCGGCCGCAGCTTTGCGATACGCGCCGGCAAACGCCTGAAATGCCCTTGAATTAGGCGCCCTAATAGCGCAAGGACCGACATATTACCGGTCCACAGAGAAGCGCAGTCTCATGTCCCCCACCTCGACGCCCGCCCCTCGCCGCCTCACCTCTCAGGATTTTCGCACCCTCGGCCTTTCCGCGCTCGGCGGTGCCCTGGAATTCTACGATTTCATCATCTTCGTGTTTTTCGCGACGGTCATAGGCCATCTGTTCTTTCCGCCGGATATGCCCGATTGGCTGGTGACGATCCAGACCTTCGGCATTTTCGCTGCGGGCTATCTCGTGCGGCCTCTGGGCGGCATCGTGCTTGCGCATTTCGGCGACCGATTCGGCCGCAAGCGCGTCTTTGCCTTTTCGATCCTGCTGATGGCGCTTTCGACGCTCGGCATGGCCGCCACGCCGACCTATGACTCGATCGGCGTCGGCGCTCCGATCCTTTTGATCCTGATGCGCATTCTGCAGGGTGCGGCGATCGGCGGCGAAGTGCCGGGCGCCTGGACCTTCGTCGCCGAGCACGTGCCCTTCCGCCGTGTCGGCTTTGCCTGTGGCTTTCTTTGCTCGGGCCTGACGCTCGGCATCCTGTTCGGCTCCTTCATCGCGACGATCATCAACTCGGTCTTCACGCCAGAGGACATCGCGGCTTATGCATGGCGCATCCCTTTCTTCCTCGGCGGCATCTTCGGCCTCGTCGCCGTCTATCTTCGCCGCTGGCTGCAGGAAACGCCGATCTTCGCCGAAATGAAGCAGAGCCGTTCGCTTGTGCGCGAGCTGCCGCTGAAGGCGGTGCTTCGCGATCACCCGCGCGGCATCATCATCTCGATGCTGCTCACCTGGGTTCTCTCCGCCGGCATCGTCGTGACGACGCTGATGACCGCGACGTTCCTGCAGAAGCTCTACGGCTATACCGCCCAGCAATCGCTTGCCGCGACCAGCTTCGGCACGCTGTTCCTGATCTTCGGCACCGCAGCCGCGGGCGCGATCGTCGACCGCGTCGGCTCCGGCAAGTTCTTCGTCGTGTCGAGCATCTTCTTCGGCGCCGCGACGTTCACCTTCTACAGCTATGCTGCCGTCTCGATGAGCGTGCTCTTTGTGCTCTACGCGATCATGGGACTTGCTGTCGGAATGGTTGGCGCCGTGCCTTACGTGATGGTCCGCGCTTTCCCGGCGCGCGTCCGTTTCACTGGCCTGTCCTTCTCGTATAACGTCTCCTACGCCATCTTCGGCGGTCTAACCCCTCTCGCGGTCGCCTCGCTTCTGGCGGTCAGTCCGATGGCGCATGCCTACTATCTGCTCTTCATCGGAGCGCTCACCTTCGCTCTCGGCCTTTACCTGATGGCAAAGGGAGACCGCATCGAGGCCGAGGTCGGGATCGAAGAACTGACTGAGCGGCTGGCACAGAAGGCGTAAGTCTCCAACAAAAAGCCCCGCTCAACGGCGGGGCTTTTCTTTCTGTTAAGCCTAGCGGATCGCCCGGCCATCCGCGTCAAAACGGTGCATATGCGCTGCGTCCGGCGACGCGAAAACGATCTCGTCCGGCTCATAGGCATGCGCGCCGAAAAGGCGCGCCGTCAGCAGGCCGCACTGCTCGGACTCAAGATAGACGATCGTGTCGGCGCCGAGATGTTCGACATGCACCACCTTCGCCTTCCACGTTCCGCTGTCGCGCGAGAGCGTCAGGTGCTCCGGCCGCACGCCGACGGTCTTTGCCTGGCCGTCGCTCAGTTTGTCGGCCGGAATGAAATTCATCATCGGCGAACCGATGAAGCCGGCGACGAAGAGATTGGCCGGCCGGTTGTAGAGCTCCATCGGCGAACCGATCTGCTCGATCGCGCCGGCGTTCAGTACGACGATCTTGTCGGCAAGCGTCATCGCCTCGACCTGGTCGTGGGTGACGTAGATCATCGTCGCCTTCAGCTGACGATGCAGCTTGGCAATCTCCAGGCGCGTCTGGACACGCAGCGCCGCATCGAGATTGGACAGCGGTTCGTCGAAAAGGAAAAGTTCCGGTTCGCGCACGATCGCGCGGCCGATTGCGACGCGCTGGCGCTGACCGCCGGACAGCTCAGCCGGGCGGCGCGCCAGATAGGGTTCGAGCGACAGCATCGCCGAGGCTTTGCCGACGCGGGTCTCAATCTCCCCCCTCGGCGTTCCGGCCTGCTTCAGACCGAGGCCCATATTGTCCTTTACCGTCAGGTGCGGATAAAGCGCGTAGGACTGGAAGACCATGGCGATGCCGCGCTTTGCGGGCGGCGTCAGCGTTTCGTCCTTGCCATTGATGAGGACGGCACCGGACGTGACATCCTCGAGGCCTGCGATGCTCCGCAGCAGGGTCGATTTTCCGCAGCCGGACGGACCGACGAAAATCACGAACTCGCCGTCACGCACCTCTAGGTCGATGCCCTTCAGCACTTCATGCGTGCCGTAAGCCTTACGGATGGATTTGAGTTGAAGCGATCCCACTACTCATATTCCTCTTATAGTTTGACCGGTTGGCCGGTGCGCACGCTCTCGTCGGCGGCAAGGCAAATCCGCAGCGACGCCACGGCATCGCTCATATGACGGTTGAGGTCCAGATCTTCGCGGATGGCCTTCAGCATGAAGGCCTGCTCCAGATCGCAGAGGTCCTGATGGCCGGGCTCGCCCGCCATCGTCATGTCCTGATCCGGCCTGATGAACTTGCCCTCCGGTCCCGTCTCGGCACTGTGCAAACGGATCACGGAGGTCTTGGTGTGCGTATCGATATCGTCGGACTTGGCATTCGGATCCATGACGATCGAGACCGCCCCGTTCGGCGACATGACATCCTTCACGAAGAAGGCCGTCTCCGAAATCATGGGACCCCAGCCGGCCTCGTACCAGCCGACGGAACCGTCTTCGAAGATCACCTGCAGATGGCCGTAATTATACATGTCCGGCGCGATCTCGTCCGAGAGGCGCAGCCCCATGCCGCGCACCTCCACCGGCTTCGCGTCGGTGATCTGGCACATGACGTCGACGTAGTGCACGCCGCAATCGACGATCGGCGATGTCGTCTGCATGAGCGACTTGTGGGTTGCCCAGGTCGGGCCGCTGGATTGCTGATTGAGGTTCATGCGGAAGACATACGGTCCGCCAAGTTTCCGCGCTTCCTCGATCAGCTTCATCCAGGATGGATGATGGCGAAGGATGTAGCCGATCACCAGCTTCCGCCCGGCCTTCTTCGCCGCCGCGACGACACGCTCGGCGTCGGCGACGGTGGTCGCCAGCGGCTTTTCCACGAAGACATGGCAACCGGCCTCGAATGCCGCGACGGCATAGTCGGCATGGCTGTCGGAATAGGTGCAGATGGAGCAGAGATCGGGCTTCAGTTCGGCAAGCGCCTTCTTGAAGTCGGGCAGGATCTCGTAGCCGGAAAGCTCAGGCGCCAGCACCGGCTTCGAACGATTGACGAGACCGACGATCTCGAAGCCGGGATTGTTGTGATAAGCGAGCGCATGGCTGCGCCCCATATTGCCAAGCCCGGCGACGAGAACGCGGATCGGCTTTTCGGATGAACTCACTTGACGGCTCCCGAAGTGATGCCGCGGATCAATTGCCGCGAGAAGATGACGTAGAGGACGAGGACCGGCAGGATCGCCAGCGAAAGGGCCGCCAGCACCGCGTTCCAGTTGGTGACGAACTGGCCGATGAAGATCTGCGAGCCGAGCGTGACCGTCTTCGTCGCTTCGCTCGGCGCGAGGATCAGCGGGAACCAGAGGTCGTTCCAGATCGGGATCATGGTGAAGACCGCCACCGTCGCCATCGCCGGCCGCACGAGCGGCAGCACCAGACGGAAGAAGATCGCGTATTCCGACAGCCCATCGATCCGCCCGGCATTCTTGAGGTCGTCGGAAACGGTCCGCATGAATTCCGAAAGGATGAAGATCGCAAGCGGAATGCCCTGCGCCGTGTAGACCAGGATGAGCGCGGTCAGCGTGTTGACGAGGCCGGCGGCGACCATCCCCTGCAGGATGGCAACGGTACCGAGGCGGATAGGGATCATGATGCCGATCGCGAGATAGAGCCCCGTCATAAGGTTGCCGCGGAAACGGTATTCCGAGAGCGCAAAGGCCGCCATTGCGCCGAACAGAAGCACGAAGAAGATCGAGGCGACGGTGACGATCACGCTGTTCTGGAAGTAGGTGGCAAAGTCACCCTGCCCCAGCACCGTCTGGTAGCCGATGAGGCTGAAGGAAGTGGGCGTCGGCACCGTAAGCGGCGCCCGGAAGATCGAGTTCCTGTCCTTGAAGGAATTGATGATCGTCAGGAATACCGGGAAGAGCGCTACCAGCGTGTAGGCGATCAGCGCCAGATGCACGAAGCCGGAGCGGACGAGAGATGTGCGTGCCTTGGACATGGCCGTCCTCCCCTCAGAACTGGTAGCGGCGGATGCGCCGCTGGATGACGAAGAGATAGAGCGAAACGCCCGCGAGGATGATCAGGAACATCACCGTCGCCACCGTCGCGCCCATGGAACGGTCGCCAAGCTGCAACTGGAAACCGAAGAAGGTGCGGTAGAGCAGCGTTCCCAGGATGTCGGTCGACATGTCCGGCCCGGCGAGCGCGCCCTGCACGGTATAGACCAAGTCGAACGCGTTGAAATTACCGACGAAGGTCAGGATCGAGATGATGCCGATCGCCGGCAGCACCAGCGGCAGTTTGATCTTCCAGAACTGGCTCCAGCCAGTGATGCCGTCGCATTCGGCGGCCTCGATGACTTCTTCCGGAATGTTGAGGAGCGCCGCATAGATCAGCATCATCGGAATGCCGACATATTGCCAGACGGAGATCAGCGACACGGCGATCAGCGCGCTGCCCGGCCTTCCGAGCCAGGGCGCAAAGAGCGACTTCATGCCGACCAGGTCCATCATCCAGGGCGCGACGCCCCAGATCGGCGACAGGATCAGCTTCCAGATGAAGCCAACGATGACGAAGGAAAGCAGCGTCGGCAGGAAGATCGCAGTCCGGTAGAAGGTCACGAAACGCAGCTTCGGAATGGAAAGCATCGCCGCGAGCGCAACGCCGATCGGGTTCTGCACGCACATATGGATGATGAAGAAGATGACGTTGTTCTTCAGCGCGTTCCAGAAGTCGTGCGCCCACCGCGCATCGCCGAAAAGAACCTTGTAATTTGCAAAACCGACGAATGCGGGCTGGCCGTCGATGACATTGTAGAAGGACAACCGAAGCGTCTCGATCAGCGGCAGGATCATCACGGCCGTATAAACGAGGAAGGCCGGCAGCAGGAAAACGAGGATGTGCCAGCGGGCGGGCCGCTTGATCGGAGCCACATCGATGGCGGCGTTTTCGGCTTCGTTCATGGCTTTTTGGCCGTTCTTGTTGGCCGTCGAGGCACGGCGCAGGTGGAAATAGGGATGGCAACGAAGAAAACCGCTCATCCGCCCTGCCGGGCGCCTCTTCGCTACGAGCGAACCGCCATGCCTCCGGCATGACGAGACCCCTTCTGGCCTGCCGGCCATCTTCCCCACAAGGGGGAAGAAGACGCGCGGCACGATCCCCTCCCCGCCAAACCGCGCATCGGCGGCCGCCTAAGCCCCTCCCCCTTGTGGGGAGGGGTTGGGGAGGGTTTTCCCATCACTTCGCCGGCTTGTACCAGCTGTCGAGGCCCTTCTGCAGCTTCTCGGCAGCAGCCTGCGGCGTGTCGGTGCCGTTGATGACATTGGCCGATTCAACCCAGGTCTCGTTTTCGAGGCTCGGGGTGCCGCGCGCCAAGATCTGGTAGGTCGAGCGGATCGTCGGCTTGCACTTCTCGCGCCAGGAGACGAATTCCTGGGCCAACGGGTCGTTCATCTTTACCGGCGTCGAGTTCAGGCTGAAGAAGCCCGGCAGCGAGTTGGCATAAATTTCGGCGAATTCCGGAGAGGCAACCCAGGTGAGGAACTTCTTGGCTTCCTCGGAATGGGCGCTCTTGGCATTCAGGCCGATGCCGATGTCGTTGTGGTCGGAGATGTAGCAGGTGTCGCCGGCGTTCTGAACCGGCGGCGGGAAGGCACCCATCTTGAACTGAGCCTGAGAGTTGAACAGGCCGATTTCCCACGATCCGGCCGGGTAGATCGCAGCGCGGCCGAGCGTGAAGAGGTTCTGGCTGTCGGCATAGGTCTGTGCCTCGAAGCCGTCGCCGAGATAGGGCTTCCACTTGGCGAGAGTTTCGTAAGGCGCTACCCAAGGCTTGTCCGTCAGCTTCTGCTCGCCCTTGATGAGGGCTGCGCGGCCTTCCTCGCCCTTCCAATAGTTCGGGCCAATGTTCTGGTAGCCCATGGTCGCGGCTTCCCAGAGATCCTTCGTACCCATGGCCATCGGGATGTAGGTGCCGTCAGCCTTGATCTTGTCGAGCGCTGCGAAGAATTCGGCTTCCGTTGTCGGGATTGCGATACCGAGCTTGTCGAAAGCGTCCTTGTTGTAAATGAAGCCGTGGATGACCGAGGCCATCGGCACGCAGAAGGTGGCCTTGCCGTCGTCAGTGGTCCAGGCCGCCTTGGCGACCGGCGAGAAGTTCTCCATGCCCGACAGGCTCGTTAGGTCGGCAAGGAGTTTCTTGTTGTAGAGTTCCAGCGAGACATCGAACGGCCGGCAGGTGATGAGGTCGCCTGCAGAACCGGCATCGAGCTTGGCATTGAGTGCGGCATTGTATTCCGTCGGCGCGGTCGGCGAGAACGTAATCTTGATGCCCGGGTTCTTCGCCTCGAAGGCCGGGATGATCTTTTCCTGCCAGATGGACAGGTCGTCGTTACGCCAGCTTTCAACCGTCAGCGTGACGTCGGCGGCATATGCAAAGCCGGCAGACGTGAGCAGGCTGGAGGCAAGCAGCAGGCTTTTCAGAGCAGTGTTCTTCATTTCCCTCTCCTGTTTAAGCGCCATGGGGCGCTATCTTTGGTTCTGAAACAAGCAGTTGGTGTGCCTGAGGATATACCTCAACACTCCGTGAGGGCCGCCATATACTGCCGGCCCCGAAAGCTCGACGGACGCGGAAAGCGATGCCGCCTCCGGCCGGTGCGCCCTCCGGTACGCTCAACCGGGCGCGATAAACTCGCAAGGAATAGCTGGCTGATCTCCCATGGCGCTCGCACTGAAGCGACATCCCGACGCGACCGTTTAAAGACAGCGACTGATGCTTGGCGCCGTTCTATCTGCCTCTACTTGCTGTTCCCTATCCGGAATTAAGGCCAAAAAAATACCAATTGTCCAGCCGAATTTAACTTTTGAGGCCAATAAATTTCTTTCAAAAATTTTTTCTTTAAAAATCAGCATGATACAAAGATGAGGATTTTGAAAACCAATTCTGCTTGGTAAATGGTATTTTTTTGGTATTGTAACAAAGCCAAGCGGACGCGGCATTCGGAGGTTAGATGACGGGGCTTGCAATCGGCATAGACGGAGGCGGATCGAGCTGCCGTGCCGCAGTTGCCGACAGGGTGGGCAATATTCTGGGTCGCGGCAATGCCGGACCTGCCAATATCCTTTCCGATCTGGAAAGCTCGCTGATCAATATCGTCGAATCAGCGCGTGAGGCTTTGCGGGCGGCAGGCCTTTCTGCCGACACCCTTTCCAAAGTCTCGGCCGTCGTCGGCGTCGCCGGAGCCAATGTGGGAGACTATGGCGTACGTATCGAGCGAGCCCTGCCCTTTGCGGACGGCCATGTCGTGACGGATGCCCTGATCGCGCTTCAGGGCGCGCTGGGAGATTCCGATGGCGTCATCGGCGCCTTCGGCACCGGCTCGGTCTATAATGCTCGCCGCGACGGCAAGCTCCATGGCATCGGCGGCTGGGGGTTCGTCATTGGCGATCAGGCAAGCGGCGCGCGTCTCGGCCGCGACCTCATGGAAAAATCCCTGCTCGCCTACGACGGCGTGCGCCCGCCATCACCTCTGACAGCAAGGATATTGGCTGAGTACGGCGACGATCCTGAACGCCTCGTCGAATTCGCCCACGTTTCGAAACCGAAAGACTTCGCACGCTATGCGCCGCTGGTCTTCGACTACGCCGCGCAGGGCGATGAGATCGCGGTCGGTATCGTCAAGGATGCGGCCGCGGCAATCGGCGAAAACCTGGACGCGCTGCTGTGGCCGGAATGTCCGGCAATTTGCCTGCTCGGCGGCCTCGCCAAGGCCTATGAACCGTGGCTTTCAGAGCGACATAAAGCGCTGCTCGCACCGCCGAAAGGCGACGTCCTCCAAGGCGCAGTCAACCTTGCAGTCAAGCGCCTGACCGCTGCAAAGAGAGGCGCCGCATGACCGACGACCTCGCGACCATCCTGTCGCCCGAGCGCCTGCAAGCCGGCGGGACCGGCCCTCTCTATGTAAAGCTGCGCCGCACTCTGGAAGATGCCATGCGCACCGGCGCCCTCGGCCACGGCGACGCCCTGCCGCCGGAACGCGATATCGCAGAATTCGCCGCCGTCAGCCGTGTCACGGTTCGCAAGGCGATCGACGATCTCGTCGCCGATGGCCTGCTGGTCCGTCGCCACGGCTCCGGCACCTTCGTGGCCAAGCCGGTCTCGAAGGTCGAACAGCGGCTTTCGCAGCTCACGTCCTTCACCGAGGACATGGCGCGGCGCGGCATGACGGCGCGTTCCGAATGGCTGCATAAGGGCATCCATACCCCCTCGCCCGACGAAATGATGATTCTGGGCCTCGCCACAGACATCAAGGTCTCGCGTCTCTCGCGCCTTCGCATCGCCGACGATCAGCCGCTGGCGATCGAGCATGCGAGCGTCTCCGGCGAGTTCCTGCCCGATCCATCCGTGGTGACGACATCCCTCTATGCCGAACTCGAACGCCGCGGCGTCCGCCCCGTCCGCGCCGTGCAACGCATCTCGGCCACGAACATGAAGGAAGCCGACGCCCATCTCCTCGGCGTTCCGGTCGGGGCCGCGGGCCTTTCGATCGAGCGTATCTCCTATGTCGGCTCCGGCCGGGCGATCGAATTCACCCGCTCGCTCTACCGCGGCGACGCCTATGATTTCGTGGCTGAGCTTACGATCGGGGCCAGTTGACGGCTACCAGAGCCGGGCAATCCAGCGTTGATCGCTGGAGAGCCTGTCGAAAACCGTGTCCGCCGAAATCAGCGGAAGTCCGTTCGCCATGGCCGTGGCGGCAATCAGCCGGTCGAACGGGTCACGATGCGCCCAGTCCATCGTTGATGCCTGCAGGCAAACGTCTGGCGTCAATGCAACGGTTCGTCCGCCCTGCCGCTCAAGCAGCTCCGCTAGGTCATGAATGTATGACTGCATCGCGGGCCATTTGCCGAGCCGCACCTTTTGACCGATCTCGAACAATGAAATGGGGCTGACGAGAACGGCATCCGCTTGCTGGATCACAGTGACGGCCCTCGCCGTCAGCCGCGCGTCGGCCGTCAAGGACCATGCCCATGCGTGAGTGTCGAGCAGAACCGCGTTCAATTCGCGCCTTCCCAGTTCGCCAGATCGTCCTCATCCATCGGCTCGAAGAAGTCGGGCGCGCTCCCGCCGACCTGCCCCTTCAGAATTCCGATCGTGAAGGAATTCTGCGGGATGGGTGTAAGCTTGACGACGGGCTTCTGCCCCTTGGCAATGACAACCTCCTCACCTGAAAGCGCAGCGTCGATCAGTTTCGAGAGATTTGTCTTGGCTGCGTGAACCGTCACTTTCATGGCCACCTCATTAGCTAACTTAGCTATGTTAGCATAGGAATATCGCCCTTGCCAGATCAGCCGTCAGGATACTCAGTTGCGGAAAATCCAGTTGCCGCAAAAACATAAGGGCGGAAAGTGAAGCACTTTCCGCCCTTCTTGATTCAATCTCTGAACTGACCGCCGACGATCAAGCCGCGTCGTCGATTTCCTCGTCCACCTTGCGCGGCAGGTAGTTCAGCACCGGCCCGAGCCAGCGCTCCACGTCGGAAATCGTCATGCCCTTGCGCGCGGCATAGTCCTCGACCTGATCGCGCTCCACCTTTGCAACACCGAAATAGTAGCTGTCGGGGTGGCCGATATAGAGGCCGGAGACGGACGAACCGGGCCACATGGCGTAGCTCTCCGTCAGCTTCACGCCGGCTGCCTTTTGGGCATCGAGCAGCCGGAAGAGCGTTGCCTTCTCCGTGTGGTCGGGCTGCGCCGGATACCCAGGTGCCGGGCGAATTCCGGCATACTCCTCGGTGATAAGCTGCTCGTTGGTCAGCTTCTCATCCTTGGCATAACCCCAGAACTCCTTGCGGACCCGTTCGTGCATGCGCTCGGCGAAGGCCTCGGCGAAGCGGTCGGCGATCGCCTTGACCAAAATCGACGAGTAGTCGTCATTCGCCCGCTCGAACCGCTCTGCAATGGCGACTTCCTCGATGCCGGCCGTCACAACAAAGCCGCCGACATAGTCCTGGACGCCGCTCGAAACCGGCGCCACGAAATCCGACAGCGCCACGTTCGGGCGGCCGTCGCGCTTCGAAAGCTGCTGGCGGAGCGTGAAGAAGGTGGCAAGCTCTTCCTTCCGGGCTTCGTCCGCGAACAGACGAATGTCGTCGCCGACGCTGCCTGCCGGCCAAAAGCCGATGACGGCACGCGGGCGGAACCACTTTTCGTCAATCACCTTCTTGAGCATCGCCTGCGCATCGGCCCAGAGCGCGCGTGCCGCCTCGCCCTGCTTCTCGTCGTCGAGAATGGCAGGGTAACGGCCGCGTAGCTCCCAGGTCTGGAAGAACGGCGTCCAGTCGATGTAGCGGGCGATATCCGCCAGATCATAATCCTCAAACACCTTGGTGCCGATGAACCGCGGCCTGGTCGGCTTGTAGGAGGCCCAATCCACCTGGTGCGCATTCTCGCGGGCACGCGGGAGCGGCAGGCGAACCTTTTCAGCTTCGCTGCGCGCATGCGCCGCGGCAACCTTGGCATATTCGCCGCGGATACCGTCGATATAGGTCTGACGCGTATCCGGAGACAGCAAGGACGAGACGACGCCAACGGCGCGGCTCGCATCCGTAACATAGACCGTCTGGCCCTTGTGATATCCTGGATGGATCTTCACTGCGGTATGAACACGGCTGGTCGTCGCGCCGCCGATCAGAAGCGGGATATCGAAGCCCTCACGCTCCATTTCGGCTGCCACGTGCACCATCTCGTCGAGCGACGGCGTGATGAGACCCGAGAGACCGATGACATCGACCTTCTCCTGCACGGCTGTCTCGAGGATCTTCGTCGCCGGCACCATGACGCCCAGATCGATGATCTCGTAATTGTTGCACGCAAGTACGACACCGACGATGTTCTTGCCGATATCGTGCACGTCGCCCTTGACGGTCGCCATCAGGATCTTGCCGGCAGACTTCCTCTCGTCGCCGCCGTTCAGCCGCTTCTCTTCTTCCATATAGGGTAGCAGCACGGCAACCGCCTGCTTCATGACGCGCGCCGACTTGACGACCTGCGGCAGGAACATCTTGCCGGAACCGAAAAGATCGCCGACGACGTTCATGCCGGCCATCAGCGGGCCTTCGATGACGTGCAGCGGGCGCTCGGCCTTCTGCCGGGCTTCTTCGGTATCGGCCTCGATATATTCGGTGATGCCGAGGACCAGCGCATGCTCGAGACGCTTCTCGACCGTCCACTCGCGCCAGGAAAGGTCCTGGGCTTTCGCTTCCTTCGTGCCGGCGCCGCGGAAGCGTTCGGCGACTGCGAGCAGGCGCTCGGTCCCATCCGGACGGCGGTTCAGGACGACGTCTTCGCAGGCCTCGCGCAACTCCGGATCGATGTTATCGTAGACGGCAAGCTGGCCGGCGTTGACGATGCCCATGTCCATACCCGCCTGGATGGCGTGGTAGAGGAACACGGCATGCATCGCCTCGCGCACCGGCTCATTGCCGCGGAACGAGAAGGACAGGTTGGACACGCCG